>JACRPL010000013.1 GCA_016223245.1 Candidatus Saganbacteria bacterium
ATCTTCAGGATATAAAGCTCTAGCTGCTCTTCCTACAAAGGCTCCTTGTTCAGAAATATCTTCAGGATATAAAGCTCTAGCTGCTCTTCCTACAAAGGCTCCTAGTTCAGAAATATCTTCAGGATATAAAGCTCTAGCTGCTATTCCTACAAAGGTTCCTAGTTTAGAAATGTTTCCAGGATATAAAGCTCTAGCTGCTATTCCTACAAAGGTTCCTAGTTTAGAAATGTTTCCAGAATATAAAGCTATAGCTGTTCTTCCTACAAAGAATTCTTGTTCAGAAGCGTTTCCAGGATATAAAGCTCTAGCCGCTCCTCCTACAAAGGCTCCTTGTTTAGAAATATCTTCAGGATATAAAGCTCTAGCTGCTATTTCTACAAAGGCTCCTTGTGTAGAAATGTTTCCAGAATATAAAGCTCTAGCTACTATTTCTACAAAGACTCCTAGTTCAGAAATATTTCCAGGATATAAAGCTCTAGCTGCTCTTCCTACAAAGGCTCCTAGTTCAGAAATATCTTCAGGATATAAAACTATAGCTGCTTCTGCTGTTAATCCAATCATCTCTGCGTCTGTTAATGCCAATCCTTTTCCATAAGTCAGAAGAAAAGGAATTTGCTCTTCTGTCCTTGAGCTCTTTAAAGCAGTAATTATATTCAGATTTAAAACCTCATCTTCTTTTCCTAATCGTCCAACTATAGCTCGAAGCATATTTTCTGCACTTCTTTCTTCTCCTGCTCTCAACTTTATTTCTGAAGGAATCTCTGCTGTTAAAGTATTCCTTAAAATTTCAAAATTAATTCCTTTAGCTGTAATCCCTAAAGAATCTAGTGCAACTTCATTCACTCTTAACTTTGCAGAAGCAGCAGCAAGATTTAGTCCTTTTCTTAATTCTACACTAATATTGCCGAATGACTTTCTAACCTGAAAAGCACGCATTATTCCGTGCCCCCCTGTCGGCAACCCTGTTATTTTCATTCCCATTTTTTGTTCCTCCCTTAATTCATTTGCACCATGCTTAGTGCCGATATAGAGACCTCTGAATAATCAACCCATTTTCCCATGGATTATCTTTTTCTTTTTGGCCCGCATAGAACATAGGCTCGCGGGGCCCCCGACACTGAACGTGTCGGTTCCCACTCGCGCCCGCCTGCCTGCCTCTGGCATGGCCTTCGGCGGATCCTATACCCTCCCGATTTATTATCCTCATCTTAAAAAGAAAATTTCACTTGAACATAAACTATTTTTTGTTGCTCGCAATCCTTTGATGTGCAAGGAATACAGAGAATAATGAAAACCCCGCCGGCCGCAACCCCATTGACCCCAAAATCCTTTTCATGGCATGTCTTCTGGAATTCATTGAAAACCTCTCTGGAGAACGCTATAAGATCGAGCCAAGGCAGGCAGATTTAAAAAACAACCATATTAATTGCTATATTTTTTATCTTGCAAATTTTTCGGAGCTCTCCTTCTTATATATCGATGCCTTCTAAGAAAATTTCAATTGGCAAACAACTATTTGGCCCCAATCGAAGTTTCCTCGCCTTGCATATTTTCTCATGCAATGCTATAATAATTACAACTTAATGTCAGTTTGAAAGTGGGGAAAAAGCCCACTTTTTGTTTTCTTGGAGGAGTTTAATGATTATACCTAATTTTAAGAACATGCTTGCCGAGATCGAAAAAGATCGCGGTATCAAAGAAATAGACCTATTAAATGCCATAAAAGATGCTATGATCTCGGCATATAAAAAACGCTTCCCAACAGCCGAAAATCTCGAAGCAACCATTAGCGACCAGGGCGAAACAAGTATTCTCGCCAATTTGGTAGTTGCAAAAACCGTTAACGATCCACTTGTTGAAATTTCTCTAAAAGACGTTAAGAAAGATAACAAAGATGTTAAAGTCGGAGATACCGTAAAACTTAATGTTACACCAAAAGATTTTGGTCGTTTAGCGGCGCAAACCGCGAAGCAAGTTATTATACAGCGTATCCGCGAAGCTGAAAAAGAGGGAACTTTTGAAGAATATCAAAGCAAGATCAGGACTTTGATCACAGGAACCGTCCAAAACAGAGAACATGGCGGTTATCTTGTAAATATTGGCCGTATTGAAACATTTTTGACTTTTACCGAAAGCATGCCGACAGAAACTTTAAGGCCAAAAGATAAAGTTAAATTGATAATACTTGACGTCAAAAAGACGCCAAAAGGCCCCATGATCGTTGTTAGCCGATCACATCCTGACCTCATAAGGCGCTTGTTCGAATTTGAAATACCGGAAATTACCCAAGGAATACTTGAGATCAAGGCAATTGCTCGTGAAGCAGGAAGACGCACTAAAGTCGCCGTATATTCAAATGACAAAAATATCGGCGCCGTCGGCACTTGTGTCGGACCTATGGGATCAAGGATCCAAAACGTCACAAGAGAGCTTGGGCCAGAGAGAGTGGATATTATCGAATGGTCGCAGGACGATTCCGTATTCATTTCACATTCGCTTTCGCCTGCAAAGGTTTCAAAAGTCGAATTAAACAAAACAGAAAAGACTGTAAGGGTCATTCTTCCCGAAAAAGAATTCTCTTTGGCTATCGGCAAAGAAGGACAAAACGTAAGGCTTGCGGCAAAGCTTACAGGATATAAGATAGATATAATATCGGAAGAAATGCTTGCCAAAGAAAAAGATGATGCAAAAGAGGCCAAAAAAGAATCGGAAAAAGTTGTAAAGCTTGAAGCCGAAAAAATAACTGAAAGTGAACAATAAAGAATAAAGTGGGATCCTGCGACTAAACGTCGCGGCTCCTATAACTCAAAACTATGCGAGGAAACCGCGAACCGTGCCTGCCGGCAGGCAGGGTTCATTCGCAGGTTTCAGAGCCTAGAGAGGGGTTTTTAAATTGGAAAAGATCAAGGTTAGCGCATTAGCAAAAGAACTGAACAAGACTTCAAAAGAGCTTTTGGCAATACTAAAAGATGTTGGTGTCGACGCTAAAACTGCCGCATCATCTATCGATCCCGAATCAGCCAAAATAGTTAGAGATCTATTATCACCTAAAACAGCAACAGCGCCTGACACAGCGCCAAAGAGACAAAGCGACACAGCGACACATCCTGTTCCAGCCTCCAAACCCACACCCGAACCTATTCCTACGCCTGAGCCTATGCCTAAAACAATTCGAATACCTGAAAATGGGATAATATTAAAAGATTTTGCGGATAAATTGAACGCTAGATCGTCCGATATCATAAAAGAACTGATGAAAAAAGGGATCATGGCTACATTAAACCAAAAGATCTCCTCCGAAATGGCTCAAGATATTGGAGCAGGGTTTTCATTCAATGTAGAAATCGATGTCCCGCCACCTGCGGCTACAAAAGAAATTGAAGTCGAGATGACGGCTGAAGAAACAAAAAAACTAAAATCAAGACCTCCTGTTGTTACGATCATGGGACACGTAGATCATGGGAAAACAAAATTACTCGATACAATAAGATCGACAAAAGTGGCCGAATCCGAAGCGGGAGGGATTACACAGCACATCGGCGCTTATCAAGTACAGATCAAAGGCAGAAAGATCACTTTCTTGGATACTCCGGGCCACGAAGCTTTTACGGCCCTAAGAGCCCGCGGCGCTAAAGTCACGGATGTCGCGATAATTGTTGTTGCGGCAGACGACGGCGTCATGCCACAAACAATTGAAGCTATCGACCATGCTAAAGCCGCCGGAGTCCCAATTATTGTTGCGATAAATAAAGTTGATAAGCCTGATGCCAATCCCGACCATGTTAAACAGCAGTTGTCAGAACTTGGCCTCCAACCCGAAGAATGGGGCGGAAGCACGGTTACAGTCCCTGTATCAGCCAAACAAAAGACAGGCATCGATGAATTGCTTGAAATGATATTACTTGTAGCCGACCTTCAAGAATTAAAGGCAAATCCCGACGCGAAAGCAGTGGGTGTCGTTATTGAATCCAGGCTTGATAAAGGAAAGGGTCCGATCGCAACTCTTCTTATTAAAAATGGGACGCTATATGTTGGGGATATTTTCACTTTAGGCGCTACATCGGGAAAGATCAGAGCGCTGATCTCCGACAAAGGCGAAAGAACAAAAAAGGCTACACCATCAACACCTGTTGAGATATCAGGTATTGCGGAAGTTCCAATACCCGGTGATATTCTTCAGGTGATGGACAACGAAAAAGAAGCCAAAAACATGGCCGAACAGAACAAGATATTAAGATCGACGCCTGTTTCGCACACGCTCCAAACCTTGGAAGAATTCTCGAAAGAAGTTGAAGGCGGGGAAGTCCTCGACTTGAATCTTATTATTAAAGCGGATGTACAAGGATCGCTCGAAGCGCTGATCGCTTCGCTTAAAGAGATAAATGTCGAGTCAAAACGAGTTAACATCATCCACTCGGGCGTAGGTAATATTTCGGAATCAGACGTTTTGCTCGCAGAGGCTTCAAAAGCCATATTAATAGGTTTTCACGTCGATATCGATAATAGGGCTCGAGAAATATCCGAAGCTGAAAATATTAGGGTTAAGATCTACGACATCATCTATAAATTGCTCGATGACGTAAAAATGGCGCTTGAAGGCTCTCTCAAGATCGAATATGAAGAAGTAGTGATTGGAAAAGCCGAAGTCAGGCAGACCTTTAAATTCTCAAAAGTTGGCGTCATATCCGGTTGTTTTGTGATATCCGGTAAAATGCTTCGCGGCGCCGGGATGCGAATATTTAGAAATAATGAAAAGATATACGAAGGCAAGATGGAATCCCTTAAGAGATTCAAAGAAGATGTAAAGGAAGTCATGGAAGGCTATGAATGCGGGATCGCAATAGTTGGGTACGAAGGCTTCAAACAGGGCGATATCATCGAATGCTTTGAAATGAGAGAAAAGACCAGAAAATGAGCCGGCCTGAAAGAGTAGCAGAACTTATAAAAAGAGAAGTTGCTGAGATCATTAGAGATAAAGTTTCGGATCCTCGCATTGGGTTTATGAGCGTGATCGATGTTGAATTAACCCCTGACCTGAAAAATGCCAAGATATATATTAGCGTCCTCGGAGATGAGCTCGTCTGCAAGAGAACAATGGAAGGCTTAAAGAGCGCAAAAGCTTTTATTCGAGGAGAATTGGGCCAACTGCTTGAAATGCGCTATATCCCGGAAATAATGTTCATATACGATAAAAGCATCGCCCGCGCGAGCAATGTGATAAATATCATGAACAGGCTATCGCAGAAATGAAACCCTACAGCAAATTTTTACAATTAATAAAACAAAGTGAAACGGTAATAGTCGCCGTGCATAAAGATCCGGATGGCGACACTCTTGGCAGCTTGATAGCAATGGGACTTATTCTTGAAACCTTTGGGCTCAAAGTCACTCTTTTCTCGAACGACGGCGTACCGAACACTTACAAATTCCTGCCGGGTTCCGACAAGGTCATAAGCCATCCTCCAAAGAAGGAATTCGATATCATGGTCGCGGTAGATGCGTCATCGCCTTCGCGTATCGGGACAGACAAGATACTTGCAAAAACGGTCGTGAACATTGACCATCACCCGGACAACTCGAATTTCGGAGCTCTAAATTATGTAGAGCTATTATCATCGGTCGGCGAACTTATATATAAGATCGCGAAAGAATTCCAGATACCAATCACGCAGGAAATTGCGATTGCTTTATATGTTTCAATAATAACTGACACCGGAAATTTCAGATATTCAAATACCCTGCCTTCTACTTTTGAAGTAGCGCATGATCTAACGCTCCACGGGGCAAGCCCATTTACGATAGCGACTTTAGTATATGACACAAAGAGCGTTGAAAGCCTAAAGATATTGGCTGCAACATTGGAAAACCTGGAATATACGCCGGATAAAAAAGTCGCTTGGGCATCGATCACGAAAAGCCTAATTAACGAGATACAAGCAAGGTCGGAGGATTTTGTAGGGATCATCGACCATATTCGCGCAATAAAAGAATGTGAAGTGGCGCTATTATTTCGTGAAGACAAGAATGGAATGATCAAAGTAAATTTCCGTTCAAAAGGAAATGTCAACGTCTCCAAAGTAGCGAATATCTTAGGCGGTGGCGGGCATGTGCAAGCCGCCGGCTGCGAGATCGACCTGCCTCTAAACGAAGCTATAAAGAAAGTTGTAGACCTAGTTCTCAAGGAATTCTAGTGGACGGCATCATAATCGTCAATAAGCCCGAAGGCTGGACTTCGTTTGATGTATGCAATAAGATACGACGCCTCTCGCAAACAAAAAAAGTCGGGCACTCAGGGACCCTCGATCCATTTGCAACAGGAGTTCTTCCCGTTTTCCTGGGGTCAGCTACTAAACAAATTGAAAAATTCTTGAATGGAGATAAGGCTTACATCGGCGAGATGACGTTCGGAGTTAAGACGGACTCGGGTGACCGCACAGGGAAAATCCTAATTCCGAATTCCGAAACAAACACAAAATTCGAATTACCAAATATACAAACATTGTTGGAAATATTTAAGAAATACACCGGTGAGATAGAACAAAGGCCGCCGATGTACTCTGCTGTAAAAGTTAATGGCCAGCGGCTCTACAAATTAGCTAGACAGGGTGTTGAAGTTGAACGTAAAGCTAGGAAGATAACTATATATAAATTTGAGCTTCTTTATTACACCCCCTCTGTCCCTCGGCAGAGCTCGGGACATCTCCCCCTTGCTAAGGGGGAGAATGAGAGGGGGTCTGTAAAATTCTTTGTCTCTTGCTCAAAAGGAACCTACATCCGCCAATTGGCTGAAGATATCGGAGACGAATTAGGCTGTGGAGCTCATCTATCGGCGCTTGAAAGAGTATTGGCTCAACCGTTCCATATCTCTCAATCGATCAGTATGGATACAATAATAAATTTCGCAAAGATAGCAAAGCTTGATTCTATTATTATTCCCACGGGTGAAATATTAGCGCAAAAGACATGATATAATTATTTTATGAAAGACAAACTAAAAATCATTCCATATTATACCGGCTGCGGAACTCTACAAGAAGCATCTAAAAACAAGAAAGCGCGGGAGCTTTTGTGGCTTGAGATATTATTAAATGACAGCATAGCTTGGAAGACAAAGCTTAGCACGGGATCATTTAGGAAATCTTATAAAAAAGCTTGCCTTTGGTACGGGAATTTTGTAAGTTTCATAAATGCCCATATTAAAAGAGCTCCATTAAAAGCTGTGCATGGCCATATTGATGCGAAAGATTATCGTAAATTCGTGGAGGCTATAACTTTTGTCAGCAATTAGCCTGAGAAATATCATAGAGGTCCTGAAAAAATACGTTAATTCAAGAAAAAAGCCTTTAAAAATAATCTTGATAGGCGGTTTGGCGCTTCACTATTATGGAATGCAGGGAAGGACAACAATTGATATCGATGCGGAGGTTACTGGCGACATCGAACCCCTTCTGAAATTCTTAAAAAGAAAAAATATCCCTGCTGATCTTGGCGAAGAGATAGGACGATGGTCAACTATCAATATGCCGTCCGGCTATAAAAAAAGGGCTATCACAATTTATAAAGAAGGACGGTTGATGGTCAAAGTCCTTAATCCCCTAGACTTTATTATAAGCAAATTGCGAAGGTTTACCGAAGAAGATTTTGAAGATGCATTATTTGTTGTGAATAAATACAAATTAAAACAAAAAGATATTGAATCAACGGCAAAGCGCGCTATCAAGTCGTCTCCAAAAGATATAACGATCTTGGCCTTCAAAAAAAATCTAAAGTATTTTCTAAAGAAAATCTAGATAAGCTAGAATGCTTATCCCCGTTAGGGACGGGATAATATTATCGGCAAGCGATGAACTGAATAAAACCGAAGACGGGAAAGCGGAATTACACCGGGGTTATGAGCGTCCTTCAGACGATATGGAATATGAGTATACGCTTCCGTGGCAGGTTAATTTGATGTAAAATTAATTCCGCTGTTTGAATTTATCTCTACTATCTGGTATTATGCTGATCGGAGGGCATCAAATGAACGCAAAATTGATAAAACGTGAAATAATAAAAGAAATCGAGATCCTGCCGATCAATGAGCTAAAATCCGTTGCAGATTTTGTCGAATTCATCAGAGAAAAGCAGGAAGAAGAAAGCCTGCTTAAGAATAAAAAATTATTAAGAGAGATCAAAAAAGCGAAAAAGGATTGGGCGTCAAAGAAACACGATCAATTTATCGAATGGGGAACTTTAAAGAAAAAGTTTTCTATTTGAACGATGTATAATATCGCTTTCCACAATATTGCCGCAAAAAGATTTGCCAAACTTGATAAAGATTTAAGAAGCCGGATAGCCGAATTTATTGATTCTTTGGCCATTAATCCATATCTAGGCAAGAAATTATCGGGAAAACTTGAAGGTGATTATCGCATTAGGATCGGTAATTACAGGGTAATTTATAGAATTATTCACGAACAGAAAATCATTCTTATCTTGAACGTCGGAAGCCGCGGCGATGTTTACAAATAAATCCAATGGATAAAGCTCAAGCCAAGAAGCAAATCGACCTCATTCGAGAGCAGATCCGCAAACACAATTACTTATATTACGTATTAGATAAACCGGAAATCTCAGACTCGGAATATGATAGATACTTTAGACAACTAAGGGATCTTGAAGGCAGGCATCCAGAGCTTATAACACCCGATTCGCCGACCCAAAGAGTAGGAGGAGCCCCGCTAAAATCGTTCAACACCGTAAAGCATAAAACACCTCTTTTATCTCTTGATAATGCAATGAGCATCGAAGAGCTGGAAGAATTCGATAAGAGAGTTCGGGAAGGCCTCAACAAGGATAAAGTAGAATATGATTGCGAGCTAAAGATCGATGGATTGGCCGTCACCATGATCTACAAAAAAGGGAAGTTTGAAATAGGGTCGACCCGCGGAGACGGCATTCACGGGGAAGATATTACCTATAATTTAAAAACAGTTAAAAGCATCCCGCTTATTTTAAACGAACCAATTGATATCGAGGTCCGCGGCGAAGTTTATCTGCCGTACGACGATTTTATAAAATTAAACGAAGAGAGAGAGGCGAACGAAGAAGCAAAGTTTGCAAACCCTCGCAATGCCGCAGCGGGATCACTAAGACAGCTTGACCCAAGTATCACAGCCGAAAGACCTCTGGATTTCTTTTGCTATTACGCGATCCTCCCGAGAGGAAAAGTCAAAACCCAATATGAAACGCTCCAACATGTCGAAAAATTGGGAATTAAGATCAATCCGAATACAAAGGTATGCAATGGCATTGAAGAAGTAAAGAAATATATCGAACACTTCGAAAGCTCTCGTGAAAAATTAAATTACGAGATTGACGGGATTGTTATCAAAGTAAATAATTTGGCATTTCAGGAAAAGTTAGGTTTCACTTCCCGCGCACCAAGGTTCGCAATAGCATTTAAATATCCTCCTATGCAGGCTGTGACTATCATTGAGGACATTCAAGTACAAGTAGGCCGCACCGGGGCAATAACGCCTGTAGCTCATTTAAAGCCGATCCATCTCGCGGGAGTTGTTGTAAAACGAGCGACACTCCATAATGAAGACGAGCTTAAAAGAAAAGGGATAAAAATTGGCGATCATGTAGTAGTTCAACGCGCAGGGGAAGTAATCCCGGAGGTTGTTAAAGTCGTCAAAGAAAAAAGATCAGGGCATGAAAAAGAATTCAATATGCCAAAAAAATGCCCTGTGTGCCATGCGGATCTCTTTCGGCCGGAAGGCGAAGCAGTAACAAGATGCATCAATGCCGCTTGTCCCGCTCAAGTTAAAGAGAGGATCAGGCATTTCACAACACGCGAAGCTATGGATATGGAACATGTTGGCCCGGCAATAATCGACCAGATGGTTGAAAAGAAAATAATAAAAAATGTCGCGGACCTCTATTCGCTCAAGAAGGGTGACGTTTTGAAGCTTGAGAGGTTCGCCGACAAGTCGGCGCAGAATATAATGGATTCGATCGAAGAAAGCAAAGATAGGCCGCTTGATAGATTGATCTACGCGCTCGGTATCCGACTCGTTGGCCGCCATATAGCATCGCTTATTGCCGAGCATTATGAAAACATTGAAGAGTTATTTGATGTAGGTGCCGATAAACTAAAGAAGATCGCCGGCGTTGGCCCTAAAGTTGCGGAATCAATTGCACTTTTCTTTTCGCAAAAAGATAATCGTCACCTTATTGAAAGATTGAAAGCTTCCGGGGTGAGAACAGAGGCTGAAAAGAAGCATGGCCCACAGCCATTTCGAGGCAAAACTTTCGTATTTACGGGTGGACTCGCTACAATGACGAGACCTGATGCGGAAGAATTGGTAAGGTCTCTCGGAGGCCATCCGTCGTCTTCGGTTTCCAAAGAAACCGATTATGTCGTTGCGGGATCGGATCCTGGGTCAAAATATGATAAAGCTTTAAAGTTTGGCGTCAAAACAATTACCGAAAAAGAGTTCAAATCACTAATAAAGAAATAATATAATCAGGTTAGAGAAGATATCCGCACGGATTCAGCTAAATAATCTACAACATCGACGAGATCGGCAAATTCTCTTTGAAGAGCGATTCTTCTTACCCTTGGAGCAAAGGCCCCGCCCATTGAATTGGCAAGCAATGCTCTTAGTTCAGGGGATGTCCGATTGTTATCAAATAGCATCAAGTCCAATCCTGTTTCCTTTTCTCCGATCTGACGTATCTGATCTGTAAGAGTTATATCGGAAACTGTCCTGTTGTCGGTAGCCATTGAAACCCTAAACCCATCCCTTAGCATTTTAAGTAAAGGATGATCTGAAAATTTGCCGCTTGCGATTGTACCCAATTGGTGGTTGCTTTTAACGCTTACTTCAAAAACAATTCCCTTATCTTTCAATTTTTGCCTGTCCGCACAGGAAAGCTCGTTTACTTGGATACCATGGCCTATGCGATCAGCTAATAATAGATCAACTGCCTTCATAATATTTTGGCCGGTCCCTATTGGCTCGCCAGCATGGACGGTCCTAAAAACGTCCGTGTCAAATGTTTTCGCAAAAGCTTCAAGGTAATTTTCCGGAGGATATGGCGTTTCATAACCCACAAGGTCCAAAGCTACTCTTTCGGGATATCTTTTGGCTAAACGGACAGCCGATTCTGCCGTTGGTATAGGATGATCGACATATTTATCGCCAAACAATGCAGTATCAACTTTGTCGCGATAAATACAAGCAACAAGGGTAGAGGACACGCCAAAATCCCTTTCTCCATGAATTAAACCCTGCATGATCGCTTCTCCTATTTCATCATAAGTTAAGCCCTTTTCGGTATGGAGGCATGGAGCATAACGAAGCTCGATATGAAGAACACCGTCATCATGCGCTTGGGCAATTGCGTCATAAGCAATGTTTTCCAATGCGATCCTATCCTGCATAACAGCAAGGGGCAGGGCAAATCCAGCCAATAAAAATCTTAAAAAATCAGTATTCGCTGCATCAGCCTTAAGCCTTGCATATTTTTTAATATCAGCTAAAGTTGCATTTCTTGGAAATTCCGGAATAAATTGTTTGACTCCAGGATCATCCGCTAAAACGATCCCCTGGCGCTCGGCATGTTCAGCGATCATTCTTTCCCTGACCGACCCGTCAAGATGGCAATGGAGATCGGCTTTTGGAAGCAATCGAAGCAATCTCCTCGTCAATTCAAATTTTGGGTTAGACCTAATTGCATTTATTTCTGAAGCAAGCGCTCTTGAATGCGTACATAGATTAGATGAAGTAATGCCGTATGAATACAGCATAAGAGTCGCCGTAGTCCGAACCCTCATGTCCGACGCATCTTTTGCTGTGTTCACAAGGATCAAAAATGAAGCTGGGTCCAAATTCTTGTTATGATATAAATTTATAAGCTGACTTAATGGATTTATTCCGATATCAGAAAAAATATTTGATTGCATCCGTCTGCCTGCCATGGTCCTTAAAACCGGCGGTAAAGCAGTTAATATCCTTGTCATACTTCTTTCCCTAATCCGCTTCTTAATATTGATTCCAACATTCTCGCGGTTGATGAATTCAATCCTGCGATATCAATATTACCTGTCGCATTGAATCCAAGCATTCTGATCCTTTGATCGACGCCAAGTTTCTTCCCAAGCTCAACTCCCCATTGGTCAAAACTGTTTAAGCCCCAAATAAATCCTTTAACAATTGTTCGGTGTTCAAGCATTGAGAGCAGTAACCCCGCTGTAAATGGCGTCAATTTATCTAGCAATAATGAACTTGAAGGACGATTTCCTGGGAAGTTTTTGTGTGTTAATGGATTTTCGCTTCCAAAAGCCAAGGCATCGGGCTGTGCCAAGAAATTGGCCATAAGTTCAAGATGATGGTCAACACCGGTTGCTGAATTGGTCCCTAAAGGATATTGAGGAGTTACAAATCCTATAAAATCCGCCGGGATAGGAGTTGTTCCTTGATGTATCAATTGATAAAAAGAATGCTGGCCATTTGTGCCTGGTTCTCCAAATACAACTTCGCCAGTATCGAATTGGACTTCTCTCCCGTCAATATCAACAAGCTTGCCATTGCTTTCCATCTCAACTTGCTGGGTGTGTGGAGCAAGTTTTAATAGGGCTTGGCAATAAGGAAGCAGAGCTCTAGTTTTAAACCCTAAGAAGTTGATATTCCAAATATCGATCAATGCCGCAAGCACCGGTATGTTTTGTTCAAATGGAGCTTTCCTAAAATGATCGTCCATCCATTCGGCACCGCGAAGGATTTCTTCGAATTTATCGTAACCCAGGAATAATGATAGGGGAACAGCGCCAACTGCCGATGTGGCACTATATCTGCCGCCGACAAAGTCCCAAAATCCGAACATGTTATCCGAATCAATTCCGAAAGCTTCTACTTTATCTTTGGCGGTAGACACAGCTGCAAAATGCTTTTTAATAACAGCCGGTTCGGTCCCAAGTTTACCCTGCATCCATTGTTTCGCAGTTGCCGCATTAAGCATTGTTTCGGCTGTTGTGAATGTTTTAGAGACTATAATGAACATTGTTTCTTCGGGATTTAAGTCAGCTGTTTTTTGAGCAAAGTCGGTACCATCAACATTGGCTACAAATCTTAAGTTCATGCCGGGGATAGCATAAGCTCTGCAAGCTTCAGCCAAAAAATCAGGGCCTAAATAAGATCCCCCGATACCTATCGCAATAATATTCTTTATCTTTTTGCCGGTAACACCAAGTCTTTGGCCTGAAAGAACTTCATCCGAAAAAGTCTTAACTTTTGCAAGTACTGCTTTAACATCTGGCATTACATCTTGACCAGCAAGTAAAACTGGGCCTCCCGATAAATTGCGTAGGGCGGTGTGGAGAACAGCACGTCCTTCCGTCACATTGATCTTTTCACCTGTGAACATGGCTTCGATATTTCCGCGAAGGCCTCGTTCGTTGGCTAAGCCGAGCAAAAGCTTTCTTGCACCATCCGATAATCTTTGCCTGGAATAATCATAAATACCATGATCTGTCGTAACAGAAAAAGATCTAGCACGATTCGGATCTGACGCGAACATTTCCCTTAGATGTTTCCCGCCTGATGCGGCGGCGTACGAACGCAATAACCCAAAGTGCCTTGATTCGTTAAATCTTACGGATGCTTCCATTTGTGTCGCTCCTATATTTTTGAACTTTAAGATATTATATCAATTGTAAACCGATCTCGGCAACTTCAGCGGGCTTTTCTTCCGCGTATACGACACCAAAACGATCCAGCACAGAATAAAGATCTTTTCTCTTGATTGTTTCAAATGCTTTTTCGATAGCTGTTCGATTTTCTGGACTCAACGTCTTTGCGTCAAGATACACTTTACTCTTTAATGGATCCGTTCCTGATGGCCTGAATTTGAGGAAAGTGACCAAAGGCTCGATATCACCTTTGCTTGAAAATGCCATCAATACACCCTCGGATCTTGTGTTCCCAGCATCTAAAGTCTCTTCAACATAAATGACTTGGTCTAGGCAATGCCATGTTGATTTCCATTCTGGCAGGATAAAAGTAAGGATTTCTTTGGCCCTTTCCAAAGAAAGCTTACCCGATCTAACGGCACTTGCTATAGAGAAAAAGAAATTATTAAAATTAGATTTTTCGGCACCCGCATGGGATTTTAATCGAGCAGCTTCATCTGGACCAACTTGGGCGATACGCCCCTGATCACCATGTAAAATATCAAATCGGTCATCAATGCGGGAGACTATATGGTATTTGTCATATCCCGACGCAACGACATTTGGCAACCGCATCTCTTGGCCATCCAAGTAACGCTTTGCCATATCCGCCAAGTGAGCATAGAGAGCGTCCCCAACAGCTTTTTCAGGCATCGATAAGGCTTTGTCCCCTAATATATTTATTAAAGCGTTCGCAAACCCCGAAGTTCTGCCGCCGCTTTCCTCTTCTTTGCTCAAAACTCTTAACATCAACGAACGGTCGAGAACTATTGGATCTCCCAATTGAGGTTGAATGCTTAAAGTCTCTTCATTAGGGCGATTGAACCACCAATCCTGTATCTTTGCCAGGGCCTGATTGAAATTTTTAAACCCGACTCGGCAAAGAAAAGTCGCGATATTCCCTTCAGTTGTCTCGAGATATTTAGCAAATTCAACCCAAGCAGCTGTTGATACATAAGTTGGGAAATACATCCATTTGAATCTGTCCCATTCGCCTGATGCCTTTGTTCTTTCATAATCTGCAATATCCAGAAGTAAAAATGTCTTATTTGGGCTAGGGGCGACAATTATCTTTCCGTCCCCGATCTTATAATATTGGATCCCGAATGTTTCACATAACGGAATAGAGGCCTCGGTCAAAACTTGCTTGACCATAAAACGGTCATTATCGGGATCGCACTCATATATTAGACGTCCGATCGGCAGATCTTTTGCATATTCGGCATAAGGGATCTGTCGAACAACTTTTGATGAAGAAGTATCCACTCCCAAATGATCGACAAAATACTCGTCCTTTACTTTGTCATAGGCAACCACGTATCCAACTCTAAAAAAAGGATCTTCTTCCGGCAATAAGGGTTCAAAAACATCAGTTCTTATACCTAGAGCCTTGAGCTGGGCCATCAAACTTTTTGACGCGCTGCCGGATAAAGTATTTAAAGTGAGCCTAAAACCTTTTTCAGCTGCAAGATTTATTGTAGCGATCGTTTCAGGTGTTGGCGCAAGCGCTTCTTTAAACAATAATGCTGAACGATCATAAGATAAAGTCCTCAGGATATTTGGATCATTTGGCCCCGCAATTGGAATAGTATCACTATTCTCTTTCGCTTCATTATGAATTGATTCAAGGATCTCGATATATCGCGAATAAACATCAGGCAATAATTGCGCTCCGTCTCCGGCTAACGCCTTACGTCCCAATACATAAACCGAACTATGGCTTGGAGTATAATAAGTTCCTCCATCCGAGCCAAGTAAGAAACAGATTAATGATGTTAAATAGATATTTGTTGTATCCGTTGAATGCTCAGAAGTCACAACCGTGATATCATTTGCAGCCATTATCCTGGATTCCAGGTCAAGCATTTCATCGGTCTGCGGACGCACTTCTTTTCCCATAACTTTTAAAGGTTTATCCCTTAAAAGAATAAGGATATCTTCCACAGATCTGCCGCCAAATATCTCCCTGATAACCTTGATCGATCCGGCTGGAAGCGCTTGTTCTATTTCTTTTGCTTTATCCGCCAAGTCGATCCCGCTCAACTTATTTTGAACTTTATCGGCATGAAGCTCTTTAATAAATCTAGCTTCGCCCTCTATCAAAAACGCCAAAAAGATCGGATTATACATATAATTTGGATTATTGTAATCGAGAACATCAAAGGTCTCTCTTAAGCCCGCAGTTGCTTGCGGTGCCAGCTTTTTGAATTGATTCAGATAGCGCGATAAATTGTAAGAATTGATCGAGTCACCGTTCAAAACTATCTTTTGGGCATCAAGCAAGGATAGATCAAAAGGTAAAGCGGGAACGCCGGCAGGGTGGTTTGAAGCAACCTTTTCTAAAAAAGTCCTGCGTAAGTCCAATTGTTCCAGAGAGGATGTCATTCGCCCTGGCATTTTTTGCGCGTCAAAGACAGCTTTTAATTGTGTTTTTTTAAGTGCAGTCCCGCCAACTCGTCGCAACACATCAATTGCTTTGACGCTTGTGATCGCCATTATTATTTTCTCCTATGCTTTCTTTAATCCATCAAGTATCTTGTTCGCTTCAGCTAATACCGCGGCATCCCTGCTGTCTTCAGGAATCTTTTCAAACCAATCGTAAGAATTGCTGAAAACTATCTTTCTTGCCAACTGCCCGGAAATTAATTCTCGTACGATAGCAGGCCCCAATTTTTCAATAATTTCATCTTTGTTTACTTTCTCAAGCAGAGTAGGGAACAGAGAAGCAAATAAGATATCGAACGCTTCTTTTCGCTCAAGAACTTGTGATGAAACCTTCAAAATACTCTTGACCCTTGTCATCGCATGGCTGATCTCTTTTACGAGCGTCGGAAAAGCCAACCGTCCTTCCGATTTATTGTATTCACCCCAGACATACGATGAATTATCTTCGGCATTGCGCCTGACCAGCGCTTCATTGTCGCTTACAAGTTTCTCAAAATTCTCCTTGAATTCTTCTTGTCCCAGCACCTGGATTGAAAGTATTTCATTATTGGAAGTAAAAACGCCGCCACCATTCGCGAATGCGTCAAGGATCCTTCTTCCGTCAAGCTTATCGAATGTTGCCGCAGCTGAAACTACAAACGGTATATTCGCGGCTTCAACAACAAGTTCGTGTACGCGAACAACTTCTTCAACATTTTGATCATTTATGACATTCCCGATAGCTGAAGGGATAAATAGGGTAGAAGGCAATGTTACAATTTCGGATATCCTGCTTCTATCTCTTAGCTCAATCTTGCCTTGAAACTCGGCAAGAAGTTCGGGAGAGAATTGATCGAGAGTTTTTTCTTCTCTTGCAAGCTTCAATAATTCATCTTTTATTCTGGCATCAAAGTCAAACCCTTCCTCGCAAACAAGCAGGCCTGTGTGATCGGATATTGCCGTAAGCTTAATATCGGGCCTTTCATTTAATATAAGATATGCCATAGCGCCGCCGACATCGCCAAAACCCTGGACAGTTGCCGTGACTCTTCTTTGTTTTGGATCGATGCCAAGCTTTTCGATCGCGATCAGCATATTAACAAATACGCCGATTCCCGTGATCTTTAATGCTTTATGCGGAAATCCTCCGAAATCAGCGCTTTTTCCAGTATATATCGCAGGCCAAAATTGCACTCCCATATGTTTTGCAACAACAGATAGGAAGTTCATATCGCTAGACGACATATTCATATCAGGCCCGGGCCTCTTGTCTCCAAGATTTTTCAAATAAACTTCAGCTTCGCTTAAATTGACCAAGTTTTCAAGCTGCACAAGCCTGAATAATAGATCTTTTGCTTTTGCTTGGTCTTTTTCTGCCAAGGCGCCCGCTATTGTTTTGTCCATATCTTCGCCTGTTAATTCCAAAATGGCATCTCTTACATAAGAATATGATCTAAAATCCCTATGAACAGAGATAGAAGCTTCGATCTGTTCAAATGCCGCATCCTGTTCAACTGGTGGATAAGCGACTAGAACTGTCTTTAACCCGTTAACATAGCATCCCCAGAGGATATTTTTTACTTCCTGCGTCCATGCCAAACGAAGGGATTCTTCAAGAGCCTTGCGGGATGAAGCCTCATACCATGCATCCCCATGGATCATACCTTTCGGGTTGTCGAACAAATATCTGTCTCCGCCTTTTGAAACTTCCCCTCCAAACCTGGAACCGATCGCAAATGATCTTGTTTTTGGAGAATAGACGTAGGTAATATCCGTAGGGTAGGTGAGCTTGAAATGATCCGCTATATTCTGTATAATTTTATGGGATAATTTGAAGATGGCGACTTCAGGATTCCTGTTTGGATCAAAAATATTAGTTTCTTTAATAGAGGTTAAAAATACGAACATGATCCTGGCCGCATCTCTATCCTTGGCGTTAGGAATATTTCTGATCGTGGAACGGATCTGCATTGCAAGGCTTTTTAGGTCATGATTGCTTAAGCCGTAATACTGCGAAAATGTCTTGTCATATTTTACCCTAAGATATTTAACTAATAGCGTAGACATTGCAGGATTCTCAACAAATATTTTATCAACTTCATCTGCGGTTAAATGAGGCATGTCCGGAACTTCCGGGAATGTATTTAAAAATCTGCCCATACTGTCCACAAGATCGGAATATGTATATTTTAGCCTTTCCCCGTCCAGGGCAAAAGAATTATGCGCTTTTAATCTTTCAGAAAAATTCGCCCTAAATTTACCAAAAGCTTCAGGCACTCGTTCTTCGTCATAAAAAGGGCAAGCAAAATCTATTGTGCTATAGCCGCCGATCCTCTGATGTCTGACGCCTATTTCGTAAATATCAAGGCCGGATTCCTTTACGGCATATGCCATATCATGGAAAAGCCCAAAATAATCGCGCGTTCTCGTTGCGAGATGGAGTATTCTTGTATCAGGATTAAAATTCGCTGTAAAAGTAGAATCAAGGTCTGTTTTTACTATTTCACTCAAATTTAGGTGAGAAATTATAGGCGTACCGTCTTTTTTCACCGCAGAAATTACACATGAATGGCCATTCAATCTAAACTGCGTGCCTGCTTTAATATCAACGCCTGCCAATGATGCTAACGCGCCTGGAAGGTCATTTCTTCTTCCAAATCCGGAAAATAACACCCTGCTTACCCTAACATCCGCCCCTAATCTCTTCGCCGCAACCGGTCTTCCCGTAACTTCCGTCAATCTGCTTGAAATCATTTTCTTTTCCTCCTATGTTTTTCTTCCCTTATGAATAAGCCTTTCCTATCGCTCTTTCCAGGATTTCGATCTGGTCTGAAACTTCCGCAAGCCCTATAGACAACCTGACCATACCTTTATCAATTCCCCATTTTTTCTTTTCTTCGGCCGAGACAGTCGCGTGGGTGCCAAGGAAAGGCATTTCGATCAAAGATTGGTTTCCGCCTAAGCTTACCGCATGGGAAATAATCCCTTGCCCGTTCTTAGCGACATGGTCGACGATTGCCCTTGCTTTCTTTTCTCTTTCATCAGCATTTCGTCCTTCGGGAATAAAACAGATCATATAGCCTGGCGCAAATTTTCCATCCCAATCCGTAAGTAAGCGGCGGGCATTATCTTTGAAAGCATAATTTGGAAGCCCGGGATATATAGTTTCACTAACATGGTCATTTGAATTTAAGCATTCCGCAACTACTTGAGCGCTTGCTTGCATTGTTGCATATCTGCCATACAAAGAAGGAAGTCCGCGAGTTAATAAATGGTGCACCTGATCAGGAGATGAAATTCCTCCGGTATTCTTCCTGAAAAGGAAAAGATCCTTCCAAGAAGTTTTTGGCATCACAACGACACCGGCCATTTCCTGTAAAAATCCTCCTAGAACCTTTGTCCCGGAATGAACAACAATATCGGCTCCATGCAGAAGAGGGTTGCATCCGGCAGGACCCGGAAAAGTATTATCAACTACAACTACTATGTTTGGATTTTGGCCGTGAGCCAAACGCGATATCGCTTCCAGATCGTAAACTCTTAAATTAGGATTGGTTTCCGTTTCAAAATAGACGACCTTTGTTTTTGGATTCAATATTTCCAAAATATTTTGAGGGTTTGATAGATCGATCTCATGGACAACAAATCCGCGGTTAACTCGTGCGACGCCCGAAACGCCGAAATAATTATCTGTACATCCGTACAAAGGTTTTGCGACAGCAACTTCATCTCCTGGTCTTAAACCAAATTCCACAGCTGAAGTTATGGCGCGCATGCCATCGCTAAAAGTCAGGCCCCAATAATTATCGTGGCGGACGCCTTCGGCGACGGGAACATCATGGACAACGCTAACTGACCTAGAACCTCTTGGGATCCTTGGGGCGGAAAGCATCTGCATCGCGGTATTGCGGTGAACTTCATAAAGCCTTCTTTCTAATCTCATAATTTTATCTCGCAAGTTATTTATAATAATTTCACATGATTTTAATTTATTTTGGAAGTATAATATCCCCATGGCAACAAAAATAAAAAATATCGCAGTAGTGACTCCTGGAGGCGACGCTCCGGGAATGAATGTTGCGATACGCGCGGTCGTCAGATACGCTATATATCATGGCTTGGATGTTTACGGTATCCAAAGAGGCTGGCAGGGACTTATCGAAGGCAATATTATAAGCCTTGATCTTAAATCGGTTGGCGGCATTATCAATCGCGGAGGGACTATCCTCCATACCCACAGGAGTTCGGGCTTCAGAAAAAGATCGCTCCGCAAAACTGCATATCAAAACCTTAAGGCATTTAACATTGATGCAATGGTCGTTATCGGCGGAGACGGGTCGCTTAAAGCTTCCTATGAATTTTATAAAGAATATAATTTCCCGATCATAAATGTCCCCGCATCGATCGACAATGATATATACGGAACAGATTACAGCATAGGGTTTGATACTGCTGTCAACACAGCGGTTGAAGCGATCGATAAAATAAGAGATACCGCGACATCGCACGAAAGGGCTTTTATAATCGAAGTTATGGGGCGAAATAATGGTTTTATAGCACTAGACGTAGGAATGACGGCCGGCGCCGAAGCAATACTTATCCCGGAAATTAAATACGATCTTGCTGCCATTGCAAAAAGATTGCTCCTCGGCCAGCAGAGAGGGAAGACAAGTTTTATTATTGTTGTTGCGGAAGGGGCGGGACATGCGCCCGATATCGCAAAACTTATCCAAAAGAAGACAAAGCTCGATGTAAGGGTAAGTATTTTGGGCCATATGCAAAGAGGCGGATCTCCAACAGCGCTATCAAGAGAAGCCGCCTGCAAACTTGGCTCAAAAGCTGTTGAACTTCTGCTTCAAGGCAAAAAAGCTATGATGGTAGGGATCATATCAGATAAGGTCGTATCGCATAGCGCCAAAGAAATAATAGCCAAGAAAAAGAAAATAGATATCGAGGCCTATAAACTAGCCGAAATTCTTTCCTCATGAAACTTTTTGGATCTGCATTACCGGGGGCATTTTCGATCTGGGAAAAATCATTGCCCTGCATTGAAATACAAGCATCGCGCGGCCCATATTGCACATGAAGCCTATTATAGTGAACCCTGCCTGCCGGCAGGCACGGCTCGCGGTTCCTAAAAACTACGAGGAAACCGCGACGCTTGTCCCGATTCCCACATCGGGATTTAGTCGCTGGTTTTTGAGTTGCTAACCAGGTTTGCCGGCATGATGCAATAATATCGTTAATCGAAAGAAGAAATTTCACTCAATAGAAATCAACAGAGTTGCGCATTTTGAAAAGTTGATGGTCTTCGGGTACGAACTTCCCGCCGTGAACCTCTGTTAGATCGTTTGGAACAATATTTTCTCCCGCAAGGCCAGGGTATACGCCAAAATTTCCGGATTTCATATAATCGAATATCGCATCGCCAAATCTTAGGCCTAATATCCTGTCTGATACATGCGCGATACCGCCGCGAATGGCGTGGCCGCAATTTTGAAGCCTGAAATCTGTGCCTTTGATATGCTTTTGGAATATGCCGTAGAAATATTCGCCAATTCCGCCCAATTGTTCATTGCCGAAAGAATCCTTTTTCTTTGGAAGATCAAAGATCGCTTTGACTATAGCAAACTTTGGATCGGCAATAACTTCGTCTAAAAGTTTCTTATTGCTGTCATTGATCTCTTTAGGAAACCTGGTATCAAATATTCGAGCGCCTTCGGATACTACAACAACGCAATATTTTTGGAATGCCATCGCGTGCTCGACTTTTTTAATAACTTCTCTTAGATCAACTGTTTCTTCGGGAAGAATTACTACATCGGCGCCGCCGGCGATACCCGCGTGAAGCGCTACCCATCCGGCATGGCGTCCCATAACTTCAACTATGAAACATCGATTGTGTGAACGAGAAGTTGTAATAATGTTTTCGATAAAGTGGACGCTTTCAATTACAGCCGAATCGAATCCGTATGTGCGCTCGGTTCCAAAAACATCGTTATCCATTGTCTTTGGCGCGCCAAACATTGGGAATGTGAATTGTTTGCCCATTTTGCCGGCGGCTCCCAAGGTATCGTCTCCACCAAGAACAACCAAACAATCCATTCCAAGCTTCTTCAAATTCTCGATCGCTTTTTCCGGTGCCTTCTTCTCAATATTTTCTTTAGAGAATAAATTTGTTCGAGATGATTTAATAATTGTCCCAGCGACTTTAAAGCTATCTTTTAGATCGACTGTCGAAAGTTTTTGGAGGATCTTGTCTTTTTCGGTTTCAGGATCGCGAGTTAGAGATTCCCAACCTTCGAGCAGACCCCAAAGTTCGATCTTTTCATCAGCCGGAAGGGCAGCGTTTGCAAGATTTATGCGTCGAAGCAAACCATAAATTACCGCGTTATGACCCGCGCAATCGCCTCCACCTGTTAGTATCCCGATCTTTCTGATATTTATTTCTTTCCCTTGAAATTTTACTTTCATCTGTTTTTCCTCTCTTTCTTTCGATATTAACTCACCCCCACCGACTTCGTCGGTTTCCCCCTCTCTTAATAAGAGAGGGGGTTAAGGTGAGTTAGCTACTTTGCTTTGCCAGCAGATCCCAATACGTTAGTATTTTTTGCAATAATTAATTTCTTCAATTCTTCTCTTGCTGGGCCCAAGTATTTGCGAGGATCGAATTCTCCTGGTTGTTCCGCAAACACTTTTCTGATTATCGCAGTCATGACCAAACGGCCGTCGCTGTCGATGTTAATTTTGCATACTGCCGATTTTGCTGCGCGTCTTAGCTGTTCTTCGGGAATACCGACTGCATTGTCCATCTTGCCGCCGTATTTGTTTATCATTTGGACATATTCTTGCACAACCGATGATGCGCCGTGAAGAACTATCGGGAATCCCGGAAGTCTTTTTTCTACTTCTTCCAAAATATCAAAACGGAGCGGAGGAACCGCTTCTCCAGGCTTAACTTTGAACTTGAAAGCTCCATGAGATGTACCGATCGAGATCGCAAGTGAATCAACGCCTGTTCTCTTAACAAAGTCTTCAACTTGGTCGGGCTGTGTGTATGTGTGCTTTTCGGCCGATACTTCATCTTCAATACCCGCCAAAACTCCAAGCTCGCCTTCCACTGTAACATCAAATTTACGCGCATATTCTACAACTTGTTTTGTTACTTCGATATTTTTTTCATAAGGGTGGTGGGATCCGTCGATCATGACAGACGAGAAACCATAATCGATACATGATTTACATAGTTCAAAGGTATCGCCGTGGTCCAAGTGAAGGCAGATCGGGATATTGCTCTTCAATTCTTTGCGGACCATTTCAACCGCTCCTTGGGCCATATATCTTAATAGTGTCTGGTTCGCGTACTTTCTGGCGCCGGATGAAACCTGGATAATAACAGGGGATTTGCTTTCGGCACAGCCCATAATAATTGCCTGCAGCTGTTCCATATTATTGAAATTGTAAGCGGGTATCGCGTACTTTCCCTCCATAGCTTTCGTAAACATTTCCCTCGTGTTAACTAACCCTAACGTTTCATACAACTTCTGCGCCATTTTTTTACCCCCTCACAATTTTTGCGAATACATCGGCCTTAAGAGACGCCCCGCCGACGAGTCCACCGTCAATATCACCTTGTGCCATAAGATCTTTAATATTTTCAGGAGTGACCGATCCGCCGTAAAGGATGCGAACGGTATCAGATATTGACTTATCATAAAGGTCAGTTACAAGCTTTCTTATAAACGCATGAACTTCTTGAGCTTGTTCTTTTGATGCGGTCTTTCCGGTCCCGATCGCCCATACTGGTTCGTAAGCGATAACTAATGTCTGGCAGCTAGCAACTGGCAAGCCTTGAAGGGCGCCGGTTACTTGCTTTTTAATAACATCAAAGGTTACGTTTTTTTCTCTTTCAGCTAATGTTTCACCGACACAAACGATCGGTTTAAGGCAATGTTTAAGTGCGGTATTTAATTTCTTGTTGACTGTTTCATCTATTTCTCCGAAAAATTGTCTTCGTTCGGAGTGGCCGATGAGAACACAGCTCGCGCCGACTGATTTAAGCATTTGGGCTGAAACCTGGCCAGTGAAAGCGCCTTTCTCTTCCCAAAAAAGATCTTGTCCGCCGACCATAATTTCCGAATCGCGCAATACATCGGATACAGATGAGAGCGCTGTAAATGGAGGGCATACGAGAATATCTTTATCTGTTACTTTTCCTACGAGTTTGTTGAGATCTGCGGCTAATTGGACCGATTCCTGAAGTATAGTGTTCATTTTCCAGTTTCCCGCTAGCAGTGGTTTTCTCATTAATTATCTCCTTTATCTTCTTCTTCGCGGGGAGCGGAATCTGTAATGGGGCTTGTTTGCGGCCGAGGCGGAGCCGAAAAATCCTGTAGAATGGAATTCGGGATGTTGCGAGATAGGGAGGGCGTTCCTGATCAATCTTTCGATATTTTTGACCTCTCCGCGCTGGTCGGGCGTTGCGAAAGATATTGCGCGGCCTTCGTGGCCGGCCCTGGCTGTCCGGCCGATCCTGTGGACATAATTTTCGGGATCATCCGGAAGGTCGTAATTTACCACGAGCTCGATCCCTTTGACATCTATGCCCCGCGCCGCGATATCAGTCGCGACAAGTATCCTGTATTTCCCGGTCTTAAAACCTTCAAGCGCTTCGCGCCGCTGGCTCAAGGACCTGTTTGAATGTATCTCGGCTGATGAAAACCCCGCAGTCCTTAGGCCGGAGGTTATGACCGATGCGGCCCGTTTTGTCCTTGAGAAAATTAGGACGGTCCCGCGATACTGCTCCAAAAGCTTGATTAACAGCTTCGGTTTTTCTTCTTTTTTGATAATGAACAATTCCTGCGTGACTTTTTCAGCGGCGGTGCCCGAACGGGCAATTTCAACGCTTATCGGGAGTTTCATATGGGAAGTTGCGATCTTAACGATCTTTTCGGGGATCGTGGCCGAAAAAAGCATTGTTTGGCGTTCTCTTTGCAGCTGCGCTAATATCTTTTCAATTTGCGGAGCAAACCCCATATCAAGCATCCTATCGGCTTCATCCAAAACAAGGATCGAAACATTGTCCAGCCTAAGTATTTTTTGGTTTAAATGGTCGAGAAGCCTTCCCGGCGTTGCGATTATTACTCGGGGATTCCTGCGCAATGAATTGATCTGGTGGTACATTGACGCGCCGCCGATCAATACGGCTGTCTTCATGCCGAATGGATAGCAAAGCTTGTAAATTGTTTCTTCAACCTGTATTGCAAGCTCCCTAGTAGGGACAAGTACCAGTCCGCGAGAGAGGTTTTGGGAAAGCCTTTGGATCATCGGGATGCCGAAAGCAAGCGTCTTGCCAGTCCCTGTTTGTGCTATACCTATAATGTCGTTGCCTTCGACGGCGATAGGTATTGCTTTATGCTGGATCGGTGTTGGGACAGAAAACTTCATCCGCTCCAGGAGTTCTAGTATCTTTGGGGAAATGCCTAAGCCATAAAAAGAGCTTCCATTTGCTTGATTCTGCATGTTCATCTATGTATTATACCATGAAAATGGAAGATGCTTGCCTAATATTGCGTTCGTACAGAAAGACTATCTCAATCGAGATAACTCAAGATGCCGATCTTTTGGTCAGGGCGCCCCACAGGATACCGAAGACAATTATCAACGAATTCATTTCGAAGAAGAGTGCATGGATCGAAAAGAAGAAGCAATTGGTGCGAGAGCGGCAGAAAAATGCAATATCCAAGGATATGGTCGATGTTGTAGCGTTGAAGAAGCGAGCACGCTATATAATAGAGGAGCGGCTCAATTATTATGTAGGGAAGCATGGTTTCAGGTTTAATGGATTTAAGATAACTAGTGCGCGATCGAGATTTGGATCGTGCACTGCGAAAGGCGATCTCAATTTTAGCTGGCGATTGATCTTGTTTTCCCCGGAAGTAATGGATTATGTGGTTATTCATGAGTTAACGCATTTGATCGAATTCAATCATTCGAAAAGATTTTGGGCGAAGGTTGAGGAGTTCATGCCGGAGTTTCGCTTGCATAAAAAGTGGCTACGGGAGAATAGTTATATTATTCGATAGGGGCTGGGTCTATGTTTCTATGTCGCTGTGTCGCTATGTTTTTGGGATATTTCCGCAACCGAATGACGAAAACTGCAACACTTTTACGCTAATCCACCTATTTAGCTGGTATGATAATTGCTGGATGATAGTAGTATAATTAATTATCGATTTATTGACAAAAGAGGAGAATAAAAAATGGAAAAGCATAACGAGACTCATATTGCATTATTTAGAGGGAAAGGAATAAGGAAAGCTATTCATAACAATGAATGGTGGTTTTCTGTGACAGACATATGTGCGGCATTAACTGAAAGTGTTGACGCTGGAGCATACTGGCGAAAACTTAAACAGAGATTGAGTGAAGAGGGAAGTGAAGTCGTGACAAATTGTCACGGGTTAAAACTAGAAGCACCTGATGGAAAAATGCGTGAAACCGACTGCTCCAACACAGAAGGTGTTTTTCGCATTATCCAATCAATACCTTTGAATGACTTGGAGCAGATATTTTCAATGCTTGGCGAGGCGGCGACGACCGAGATCGCGCGCAATAAAGATGCGCGAGGTTATCATGAAAATAAGAAAGTTGCGAATGAAGGCGGGCAGGTTGCGGGAAAAGCGAGAAAAGATCTTGAAAAACGAAGTGGTAAGAAAGTTATTACTAAGGAAAACTATTTAGGGCTTGATACATATAACAAACTGAGGCGTATTGATGGGAACTAATCAATAGCCCAACCAATTTCGTGACGCCACGAAAATGTGGTCGGAGGTCATGTTGTCCGATGTCTGGTGTCTTGTAGTATAATTACGCCATGTCCAAATATTATAATCCAAACCGAACACGAAATATTTTTGATCCGGCATCGGAGGAGCCGTACAAATTGAGCCGGTCAAAGCTTGAGCAATTCGTAAACTGCCCGCGCTGTTTCTACCTCGATCGCCGACTCGGCATCGGCCAACCACCGGGATTCCCTTTCTCCCTCAATAGCGCCGTTGACGCGCTTTTAAAAAATGAGTTCGATCACTATCGCCGTGAACATAAACCGCACCCTCTAATGACACAATATAAACTCGATGCTATTCCATACGACCATAAAGATATCGACATCTGGCGCGATGCGCTCAAAGCCGGCATCTGCCACTACCATAAAGAAACAAACCTAATGATAACAGGCGGGGTGGATGATGTTTGGATAAACCCTCAAGAAGAACTAATAATTGTCGACTATAAAAGCACTTCAAAAGACGGACAAATTACCGCCCTCGATCAAGAATGGCAGAACGGCTATAAAAGACAAATGGAAATATACCAGTGGCTCTTTAGATGCAATAACTATAAAGTGAACAAAACTGGGTATTTCGTTTATTGTAACGGCGATTCCAAAAAAGAACGCTTCGACGGACACCTCGTGTTTGATATAACTCTCATTCCTCATATTGGCGACGATTCTTGGGTCGAACACGTGGTGGTAGATGCGAAAAAGTGTCTCATGAGCGAAACAATACCCGAGGCTAATCTTGAGTGTGATTATTGTCGATATAGTGATGCGTTATTTGGCAATATATCCCGATGAAGGACCTTTGCCAACTTGCTTGATCATGCCAAGTTTCTTCAATTTTTGCAGCTGTAGCTGAGCGGTTCTTTTTGGAGTACTAAGTATATCAGCCGCATCACTCGCAGTGATCCTGCCAACTTGATCCATAAAGTCTAAAATCATAAGTTGATTTCCATCCAAGTA
Organism: Candidatus Saganbacteria bacterium; assembly: GCA_016223245.1. Lineage (NCBI taxonomy): Bacteria > Bacillati > Candidatus Saganbacteria bacterium. Next base: position 27,945 of record JACRPL010000013.1, read on the forward strand.
GACTTTTGATCCGATATCGGGCCGTACTTTTTTCAATGATAATACAACGATTTTATTTTTAACATCGTCGATCTCTTCCTTAAAACCTTTAACAAAGTATTCCAGCCAAGAAGTAAAATCGCGTTGCCTTTCTTTGTAGTTTTCCCCGATATTGATGGCTTTATAATATTCCTGGCGATCGCGATTATAATAATCTTCCAGCGCAAATAAATGACGGAAATCATAGCCCCTGCTATATAGAATAAGAGTTGCAAGAGCCCGAGCTGTTCGGCCATTACCATCGTTGAAAGGATGGATCGCGGCAATTTCCTGATGGGCTATCCCGGCTGTTATCACAGGATTGATCCCTTCTTTCTCACTTTGTTGAAGCCACTTTATTAGATCGTTGCACAATCCAACAACCTTTCTTGCTTCCGGCCCCGTATATACAATTTTCTCGGGCTGGCCAAAACTTCGGCGTACAACAAAGATCGGGCCTTTTCTATAATTACCGGAATGTTGTTTGGCTAAAGTTCGATCGGTCACCAGCTTGTGAATATTGAGCAGAATCTTATCTGTGATCAGCTGTTTTCCCTGAACGATCTTTTCGATATATCGTAAAGCACTTATATAATTCTGCACTTCAAATATGTCGCGGTCGGAAGCGCCAACTTTCTTCTTGGCCAGAACCGCTTCAACATCGCGGACTCCCAGCCGATTCCCTTCGATCGCAGTCGAACTATGCGTCATCCTCACCAGTGCCTGGCGTCGAAGCCGCAGCTCCTGCTTGGGTAAGATCTTGGCGCGATCGATGACCGCTTTGGCCTCGGCGATCGCAATAAGCATTTTCACTATATTGTTCGTTAGTTTATATTTCGGGGCAAACATAGCTATATTATATCAAAAACATATATAATCGCGCAACAATCGCGCAACAATCGCGCAACAATCGCGCAGCATCTTGTCTTTACAGGATAGAAGGTCTCGTTTTCTCCAACACATCCAACTCGGTTACCAAAGTTTCCAGTTCTTCGTATCCAACATTCTCTTCATCGATCTTTTTCTCAACAGCTGCAATCTTCGCGTGGAGAGCCTTGAACTTCTTATCGTATTCAGCTTCAGCGGTTTCTGTCTTTTTCTTATTGGACTTCTTTTCTTTCTTAGGCTTCTTGCCGCTGTGTATCGTAAAACTCACATCATCGAGAAGTTCGTGACCGCCAAAGCCTAGTGATAAATTATTTATCTGAAGCATTAATTCAAAACCTCTCGAGCCAATTCTTTGAACCCGACTTTTGATTCGGATGAATAGGGAATAACTTTATGAGCGCCGATTACATCCTGGATCTCTTTTATCTGGTCCTCATAAACCGATTTTTTTATCTTATCCACTTTGTTGGCTACAACTACAACATTTTTGTTGAACTCTTCCAAGCTCCCGAGCATTTCCATGTCGTCGGCCGTAGGACCCACATATGCATCAATGATCAATACGATCTTCTTTTGAACATAAGTTGATTTGAACAAATACCAATCGATCAATTTAAAAAGTCTCTCTCTAACTTCCCACGATGCTTTAGCAAATCCATATCCCGGAAGATCCAACAAATAGACGGAGTCATTGATCAAAAAGATATTTATTTCTTTCGTACGACCAGGAAATGAGCTGGCAATAGCTAAACCTTTTTTATTGGTCAGAGAATTGATAACACTTGATTTGCCGACATTGGATCGGCCGATAAAGGCGACTTGGGGGATAGCGCTATCCAAAATATCGCTTGTGCCTTTTATGCCTCTTATGAATTTTGCCGAAGTAATATTATATTTTAAATTTTGATCGTTCATGATTTGTTTGTTAGTAACCTGCGAGTGAAGTGTTGAGCTATTCTTTCATCTGGGGAAGGATGTACCTGGTCGAGCGGCCGGCGCCTTCGCTTTTAACTATCGCTTTATCATCAAGCATTGTGAGCTCAATATGCGCGGTTTTGTGAGAAACATTAAAAGCTTCCCTGTACTCTCTGTTAGTGATGCTTCCGTGTTCCTGCATTAATATGAGAGCGCGAAGCTGCCGCTTGTTGAGGCCTTTGCCGCCCCAAGGGTTTGTGATCGATTTTTCTTCGTCTTCTTTAGCGGGGCGCGATTCGCCGGCGTCGCGAAGATAACAGATATCATCTGTCTTATATGGCTTCTCGTCGCCTTCGCACACAGTAATTACGGCGACTTTTTTACCGCCGCGGTCCATTACTTCAACTGTCGGTATGATTTTAGGAGTACAGCAATTTTCGGCCAAGTCCTTGACCCATGTCTTGAACTCGTCGATATCTGGAATTTCGACCCCGATAAGGTGTTTATTTTTGTCGTCAAGACCTAAAACGATCTTGCCGCCGTCGGAGTTCGCGAACGCAACAATATCTCGCGACAAATCTTCGGGGGTAGGGATCTGTTTTTCGAATTCTACAGATTGTCCTTCGCCTTGTTCGAGCAGGGTGATGATTTCTTCCCAATTCATTATCACTATGATATCATATAGGCCTTGGCCATGCAATTTCTAAAAACTATTTTAGATCTGATATATCCTCCACGATGTGAAGCCTGTAAATCCCTTGGCCCGCAAGCCTTTTGCGACAGGTGCCGATCCCAAATTTCATTCTTGAAGCCGTCGGCGTTCGTCCATTCGGTGGCCATTTATGAAAATTCTTTAAAGACCGCTATCATGAAGTACAAATACAAAAGAAAAATGCATCTTTCAAAACCTCTTGGCGAGCTTATGGCCCAGTACATAAGATCATCGTTTGATATAAGCAGGGTGGACTATATCGTACCTGTGCCGTTGCATGAAAAAAGATTGCATGAAAGAGGTTATAACCAAGCCGAGCTTTTGTCCCATGAAATAAGCAGGCATTTTGGCGTGCCGACGCTATCCGGGTTGCTCCATAGGACGCGCGAAACAAAACCGCAGTTCGATCTCCCCCGAAACGACAGGTTCAAAAACGTCAAAGGAGCTTTCGCTCTTCATGGCGCGCACCACATAAAAGGTAAAAGAATTTTGATATTGGACGACATATATACGACAGGATCGACTATATCCGAATGCACGAGGGTACTTAAAGAAGGCGAGGCCGCGCAAGTCCATGTCTTAACTCTTTCTCGCGCAATTAATTTATGATATACTTTATTCAAATTCACGGAGGTATAAAATGCAAATAAACATACAAGCCCACCATACGGAATTGACCGCGCCGATCAGGTCCTATGCGACAAAAAAGATAGAAAAGCTGCAAGAATATTATAAGAACATCTTGAAAGCCGAGATAACGCTCGAAGTTAGGGCGAACGACGATACAAGGCGCAACCAGGTCACGGAAGTCACACTCTGGGTCTCGGGCAAAAAGGTCATAAGAGCCTCGGACGGAGCAAAGAATATTTACGCGGCGATAGACCTTGTTGAAGAGGAACTAAAGAAACAATTAAAAAAGCACAAAGATAAGCACATCAAAGAAGCAAGAAGGTCGGCAGAAAAAATAAAATCTAAATTTAGAAAGCCCGGAAAAATTGGACTAGCCGAGTCCTTACTTTAAAATGGTTCTAAAATGGTTATTCAACCTTATCGGCGACACCGATGAGAAAAAGCTAAAGGTTATAACTCCTCTTGTAGGCCTTATAAACTCGCAAGAAGCCGCAATAAAAAAGCTTTCCGACGAAGAGCTTCGCGCAAAAACAGACGAGTTCAAAAAAAGATTAACACAAGGCGAAGCATTAGACGACCTTTTACCTGAAGCATTCGCATGCGTAAGGGAAGCCTCCATCAGGACGATAGGCCTTAGGCATTTTGACGTTCAGCTATTAGGCGGCATTATTCTCCATCAGGGAAAAATATCTGAAATGAAAACAGGCGAGGGCAAGACGCTTGTAGCAACCCTTCCTGTTTATCTAAATGCGCTGACAGGCTATGGCGTCCATCTGGTCACCGTGAACGATTATTTGGCAAAGCGCGATTCCGAATGGATGGGCCCGGTGTACAGAGCGCTTGGCTTAAGTGTTGGCTGTATCCAGCATGACATGGAGCCGTCAGAGAGACAATTGCATTACAGCTGCGATATCACATATGGCACAAATAACGAATTTGGTTTCGATTACCTGCGCGACAACATGGCCCTATCCCCCGAAGATTGCGTACAAAGGGAATTGCATTACGCGATAGTCGATGAAGTTGATTCGATTTTGATCGATGAAGCGAGAACGCCGCTTATCATTTCGGGCATGGTTGAAGATAAAGTTGATACATATTATAAAGCGAATGAGCTGGTAGGAAGATTAAAAACAAATGAAGATTTTACGCTTGACGAAAAAACCAAGAATGTTATTTTGAACGAGCCCGGCATCAAAAAAATAGAAAAACTTTTAAATATTGAATATTTATTTGATGTAGAGCATATGGAGCTTGCCCATCAATTGCTTCAATCCCTCAAAGCGCATTACATGTTCAAACTTGATGTCGATTATGTGATAAAAGACGGCGAGATAATAATCGTCGATGAATTCACGGGACGCTTAATGGTAGGCCGAAGATACAGCGACGGGCTACACCAGGCGATCGAGGCCAAAGAAAAAGTTCAGATAAGGGAAGAGTCTCAAACATTGGCAACGATCACTTTCCAGAACTATTTTAGGTTATACAAAAAGATAGCCGGAATGACCGGAACCGCAAAGACCGAAGAAGGCGAATTCTGGAAGATCTACGGGCTCGAAGTATTAGTTATACCCGCAAACAAGGTGATGATAAGAAAAGATCTATCCGATGTAATCTATAAAACTAAGAAAGAAAAATTCAAAGCGGTTGTTGCCGAGATCGAAGAGCGCCACAAGAAAGGACAACCTCTGCTTGTAGGCACAGTATCGATCGAACATTCGGAACTCTTGTCCGAGATGCTTTTCCGCAAAGGGATACCTCATCGAGTGCTAAACGCAAAACAGCACGAAAAAGAAGCGGAGATAATTGCAAAAGCAGGACAAAAGAACACGGTTACGATCTCAACAAACATGGCCGGTCGTGGTACGGACATTGTATTAGGTGATGGAGTAACAGATCTTGGCGGCTTGCATGTAATCGGCACCGAGAGGCACGAGAGCAGGCGTATCGACAACCAGCTTAGAGGACGATCGGGACGCCAAGGCGACCCTGGATCGACCAGATTTTATGTAGCACTCGAAGATGAACTGATGAGACTCTTCGGCTCCGACCGAATAGCCAACATTATGGACAGGCTCGGCATAGCCCCCGATACTCCGATCGAACATCCGATGATAAGCAGAGCTCTTGAAAACGCGCAAAAGAAAGTTGAAGAATATTATTTTGGCATCAGAAAACAAATTCTTGAATTCGATGATGTCATGAATAAGCAAAGAGATACTATTTATACTTTAAGACATAAGATCTTGTTCGGCGAGAACATTGAAGAAACAAGGGATTCGATGATCGATCCTTCAAATAAAGAAGCTTTCGCGAAAAAAGAAGAAGAAATAGGCGCGGACGCGATGCGAAACCTTGAGAGAGTTGTTATGCTTAGAGTTATCGATTCTAGATGGATCGAACAGCTCGATAATATGGATAATTTGCGCGACGGCATAGGCCTTAGAGGTTACGGCGGAAAAGACCCGTTAGTTGAATATAAGATCGAAGGCTACCAGATGTTCAACGAAATGATGCAAGCTATCCGCGATGAGGTCTCGGACCTTATCTTAAAAGTACAGATAGTAAAAGAAGGCGGGCAGATCATCCAAAAGAAAAGGCAAGTTACATACAGCCAACCCCAAAATGCGCTGGCTGCTCGCAAGGCCGTAAGGGTTGGCCGCAACGAACCATGCCCATGCGGGTCGGGGAAAAAATATAAGAAGTGCTGCGGCAAAGAGGCTGTTTAATGCTCGATGATCTAAAGAAAGAAACCGGCCAGTTCAAAGAAAATATTTTAAAGATCGAAAAGTACATGGGGATCGGAAAGAAGAAGGGTCGCGTAAAAGAATTGGAACCTCTCGCCCAATCATCGGATCTCTGGAAAGACCCGAACAAAGCAAAAGTTGTCCTCCAAGAAATTAAAGCGCTAGAGAAGATCGTTCAAAGCTATGAAACCTTAAAGACAACTTTTGACGATCTTGAAGGTCTTGTTGAGATATCATCCGATCAAGAAGAAAATGAGCTTCGTAAAGAATTTGAAGATATAAAAAAGAAAGCTTCAGTCCTAGAGCTCGCGGCGCTTCTATCCGGACCGTATGATTCAAACAACGCCATATTATCAATAAACTCCGGAGCAGGCGGCACCGATTCGCAGGATTGGGCACAAATTCTACTTCGTATGTACACAAGATGGGCCGAGCACAAAGGTTATGCACTCGAAATGCCGGATATCTCATACGGCGAAGAAGCCGGCATCAAAAGCGCGACTCTTATCATTTCAGGGCCATATGCCTATGGATATTTAAAAAACGAGACCGGAATTCACAGGCTTGTAAGGATCTCTCCATTTTCTTCCGAAGGAAAAAGACACACTTCTTTCGCATCGGTCGAAGTAGTTCCCGAAATTACAGAGGATATTAATATAGAGATCGATCCGGCCGATCTTCGTGTCGATACATACCGCGCATCTGGCCCGGGCGGCCAGAATGTCAACAAAGTATCGTCGGCTATTAGGATCACACATATTCCGACAGGAATCGTAACCCAGTCGCAAACGGACCGTTCACAACACAAGAACCGCGATAACGCGATGAGAATACTTAAAGCAAAGCTCTATGAAATGATGCAGGCCCAGCACAAAGAAAAAATTGACGAGTTGCGCGGAGAGAAAAAAGCGATAGAATGGGGGCATCAGATAAGGTCGTATGTTTTCCAGCCGTACACTTTGGTCAAAGATCACAGGACGGGAGCAGAAGTCGGGAATGTTGATGCGGTTGTCGATGGCGACATAGACGCATTCATTGAAGCATCTTTGAAGAAGAAGGGGTAAACTCACCCCCTCCGACTTCGTCGGTTTCCCCCTCTCTTTTTAAGAGAGGGGGATTAAGGGGGTGAGTTGACAAAAACAAGGAGAATCAAATGGCAGAGAGGATCAGCAAGATATTATTATCCATGATCTTAACCCTTGCGGTGCTGACAGGCGCATGGCTCGGGTTTCAGAGACATGGCATCGAATCCGAAAGCAAAACGATCGAACTCGCAATGGACTATAATGACCTTAAAACAATTTCCGCCCTCTCTCATTATTCCTTCGACAAACTTTTGGGCGACATTAAAGAACGTGGGGTAGTTTCGATAGGCGTCCGCGAAGAAACGCTTTCTGAAGCATCAACCATGGGCGAGATTTATTATGTCACAGGGTCGGGGATTGCAAGGTCTCCCGACATAAACCTTGAATTAAAAAAGCTCGCGCGAAAAAAACTTATTTCCGGCGACAAGACATATATAATTAGTACGAACGACACTTCGCGGACAAGAATCGCAGGCCAGCTTTCTTCAATGCTTCCGGAAAAAGATATTATACCTTTGAAAAAAAACATCGTCGAGATAAGCCAAGGCGACGTCCTGCTTAAAGACGCAGGTGTTGGATTATCCGAAGCTGTTACAAATTATTTATCCAAGAAAGGCTTCCGCATCATCCCAAGACTGTGGAACGACCCGCGCTATAACATCAAACAAAAGATCGCTTCGCTCAAAGGGCATCAAACGATCATCTTTGACGGCGATGAGATCACAGGATATCCCGAGAACATCAAGCTATTGGCCAAAGAATTAAAGAAGAACGGCATTAAATTCGGCAATGTCGAGATCGTAAAACAAGATGGGGATAAAAAGCTTAGAGGATTAATGAACCACAATATTGTCCGCGTCCACAGCATCCCAAAAGACGAATTGAAAAAGCTTGGCCGGGATGAGGCAATAGACAGGTTTGTTCGCGCGGCAAAAGAGCGAAGCATTAGGCTTATCTATATTAGGCCGTTCCTGCCTCCGCAGATAATAGGGGATCCCATCAAATATAATTTGAGCTACTTATCAGATGTGAAGGCCTCGCTTGCAAATGCCGGCTTCAACCTTGGCCCTGCGTCAAAACCAACAGTTATAAAACCTTTCGGATGGCAGGTGCTCCTTATGGGGATTGGAGTTGTGATAGGAGGATTGCTTCTTATAAATTATTTTATTAAGTTCCCGGAATTTGTAAATTGGATAACGATAGTTGCGTCTGCTTTTATTATGGTAGTTGTCGGAGCCGGCGGCCATTCATTTATTCTTGAAAAGACCTTGGCATTTTTGGCAGCCATCACTTTTCCGGCATACGCTATGATCTCCCAATTCTCCAAAAAAACACAGGGAGAGGGCAATCCATATATCAATGCTTTGTACATTGCCCTAAATGTTGTTGCAGACACCGCATTGGGCATTATTTTGATCGTAGGCCTTCTCGCGAACACTACCTTCATGCTAGCGGCCCAAACATTTGCCGGGATCAAATTCACTTTGATAATTCCAGTCCTTCTTGTCGCGATATACTTTTTCTTTAAAACAGAAGAAGGATTCGATATGACATCGTTCAAGAATAAATTGCAGAACATAATGTCGACCAACTTGCCTGTTTGGATTTTCTTATTAGGGTTAGTTGCGTTAGGATCGCTTGCTATCCTTCTTGCGAGATCCGGCAATTTTGTGCTCCCTGTCCCCGAATTTGAAAAGACAGGGCGTTTGATATTGGAAAAGATCATGTCGGTAAGACCTCGTACAAAAGAATTCTTGATCGGATATCCATTCTTGATGATATCAGCGTTCTTGTTCCTAAAAGATAAAAAACAATGGTTGCCGGTACTTTTAGCTATTGCTGTTATTGGTCCCGTATCAACGCTCAACAGCTTCTGCCACATCCACAGCGCGCTTGTTATATCAATCATAAGATCTGTTAATGGTTTAGTGCTCGGGGTTCTAATTGGATGGCTTGCGTGGTTCCTGATCACCAAATATTCAAAAGCATGAAGATCGCAGTTTCAGGATATTATGGGTTCGGAAATTTGGGCGATGAAGCAATCCTCCAATCCCTAAAGGAAGGCTTCAAGGGACACGAATTATTAATACTCGATCGTGATAATAGGTTTAACCGCAAATATATAAAAGACGCGGATATTTTTATTAGCGGGGGCGGGGGGCTGCTGCAAGACAAGACAAGTACCAAAAGCTTCCTCTATTATGTCGGGCTCATATTCTACGCAAAGCTACTTCGCAAAAAAATATATATATTTGCTCAAAGCATTGGCCCCATAACTAATCCATTCAATCTCATGCTTCTAAAAAGGGCTCTTAGTTCAGCTAATCTTATAACAGTAAGAGATAGCGCTTCTTTTGATTTCTTACAGTCTTTAAATCTCAAGGAAAAGATACTCAAAACCGCCGACCCAACTATTATTCTCAAAAAAGATGATTCAATTAAGATAGAGAAAAAGTATCCCGGACCAATGATCGGGATATGCCCAAGACAATTCAAAGATATGCCAAAAGACATGGAAGAGAATTTTGCAGCGCTCTTGGACAAATTATTTTCTCTCAATAAAGCGAACATTGTATTGATCCCTTTCCAAAAGCCAAACGATATCGAGATCTGCGAGAACATTGCAAAGAAAATGAAGCGCCCTAATAGAATTTTAAGAAACGGTCTTCCCCCGAACAAGATGATGGGAGCGATATCCCAAATGGACCTCGTGCTAGGCATGAGGCTTCATTCATTGATCTTTGCCGTAAATACTCTAACCCCATCGCTTGGCATCACTTACGATCCAAAGGTCCAAGGTTTTATGGACGATCTGTCTCAGCCTGTTATTGAACCGAAAGATCTCAAGGAAACGGAAATACTTTTGGAAGTAATAGGACATCTCCTTGAAACCTCGGACGGAATAAAACACAGCCTTGAAATCGAACGCCGCAAGTTATATGCTAATGCAGAGCTTAATTTTGAGTTACTAACGATGCTAAGGAGCAAATAAAAATGGACTTAATAAATTTCAATTGGCTGGGGCTTGCGATAGTTATTATTCAGATATTCATCATAACCGATCCTGTCGGCAATCTTCCTATCTTCTACGCGCTGACAAAAAAGGAAAACCCGATCGACCGGCAAAAAACATTTTTTACGGCGGCGGTCACCGCGTTCACTATGCTTATCGTTTTCGCTTTCTTAGGGAATGCGATACTCGATCTGTTCAAAATAACTCTTGCCGATTTTCAGATAGCCGGCGGCATATTGATCTTGATCATAGCGACGCTTATTTTGATTAGAGGCACTTGGGCGGAAGAAATGGAACACCCTGAATCGGTTGGAGTAGTGCCTATCGCATGCCCGCTTCTTGTGGGTCCGGGCGCGATCACGACAGCAATGGTATCGATGGCTATAAACGGCATAGCGATAACGATCCTAGCCATTGCCGCGAATTTCTTCATCACTTTGGTCACCTTATATTTCGGAGAGAACATTTTTAAGTTCTTGGGTGAGAACGGGTCAGCGATAGTAGGAAAGGTTATGGCGATCATTTTAGCTGCTATTGCCGTAAGCTTTATTCACAGCGGAATAGCTTCTTGGATGACTGTGCCTGTCGTCAGGTGATGATTTGATAGAACAAATAAAACTGGCTGATGTTATTGTAGACAATGTAACAATGGCGGAAGCTTTGGATAAACTTCAAGAGCTTATCGCATCGAAGGTTCCAAGCATTATCGTCACCCCCAACCCCGAAATCATAGTTTCCTCACAAAACGACCCAGAACTTAAGGCAATAATAAACAACGCAGACCTAAGATTGCCAGATGGAATCTCTATGGTTGTAGTAAGCAAGATACTAGGTTCGCCTCTTAAAGAGAGGGTATCGGGCATTGATTTCCTGCTGGCCTCGTGCAAGCTTGCCGAAAATAGGGGCTGGAGCATATATCTTCTTGGAAGTTCAGAAACAGTTGTGAAAAAAACGGCTGAGAATCTTCAGGTCCAATTCCCCAAATTAAAGATCGCGGGATATCATAATGGGTTTTTTAATACTAAAGAAGAAGAAAGCTCAATCATCACCTCCATAGCCAACATAAAACCGACTATCGTTTTTGTAGGGCTAGGGGCAGGAAGACAGGAGCGGTGGCTCGCAAAAAACATGAAAGGCATAGGCTCCTCGACTGCGCTCGGGGTAAACTCCGGCGTAGGAATAGGAGTGGGTGGGAGTTTTGACGTTATTTCTGGACTAAAAAAACGAGCACCTGTTATATATCAGAAACTTTATATCGAATGGCTTTATCGCTTAATAACCGAGCCGCAGAGGTGGAAGAGGCAATTGGCGTTACCGAGGTTCTTGTGGTTGACGTTGATAAAAAGATGATATAATTCCCATATGAAAGAAGAAATTGTCGAGAAATTAAAAGATCTATTCGCTTCGAAGAAAGAGATTTCGATGGCTTTCCTTTTTGGGTCACAGGCAACAGGAAAAACAACTTCTGAATCCGATATCGATGTAGCTGTTTGGTTTTCAAAAAATGTTGAGCTCAATGAGATCGATAGGCTTTGGCTGGAGATCGAATCTTTGCTGCACAATAACGTCGATCTAATTATTCTTAATCAAGCCAACCCAAATACCGCATGGGCGGCTATGCGGGGAATAACTCTTAAGATCACGGATTATCGCTTATATTACATAGATATTTGCAAGATACTGCTTGCAGGCGAAGATATCGAGATGCCCAACAGCTATAGGGAAGTCATATTGAAACTAGCGGAAATGAAAATTTTAACGCTTGGAAAGGTCGAAAAGATAGCCGATTATGCCAATCTGCGGAATATTTTGGCTCACCAATATCTTGATATTAAGTGGGATAAGATCAGATCGTTTATTGCCAATGCATTGGATGATTATAACGAATTTATTGCGATCATTTCAAAGAAGATAGGGATTTGATAAATAATTCGCAATTCGAAAAAACTTTGGAAATTCGAGATGCTTAACTCTTTTCCCCCAGCCAAACCATTCCCCAATCAAAATCATCATCTGCGGCAAGATGAACGGGAGAGCCGAATCGATAAACACTAAAATGTCCACAGGAAACCCAAGACAAAATACGCTATCAGTATTAAATTTGCCGACATGCCGCCCCATATTGTGATTAACCGATCTGCCGCCATCTAAAATTGGAAGCCTATAAAGCCTGCCTAATCCTTCGTCAGATACTGCGGATAGTCCAAGTTCCAAACAAGCAGCAGTTTTTACAAAACGATGCTGTGAGGTATTTACGATCCCGGAAATTGCCGGCATAAAATACTGTGGCGCATATTTCCATGAGCTTCCTGCAACTTCCTGAATGACAGTAGCAAGCGGCGGGATTTCAGCAAATCCCATTCTTTGCCAATATCTTATTGCCGTATCGCTATAAGCCGAATTATATACAGCGGCCAGTTTTTCAATAAATCTGCTCTTGCAGAGGACCGCATTGCCAATTCATTGCGGAATTTAAGTTCAGCCAAAGTTAAAAAGATATCATCTAACTTTCTTTGATCAAACTCGGTAACAAGAGTAGGGGGTGCTACGGATTGTGGGTGAATGCCAAAATAATCGTCGCAAACAACCAATGACCTTGGAACATCATAACCTGTTACGGCGTCAGTGTATTTTGCGTGATCCAAGAAGAGGGTTCCTTCGCCTTTACCGTTAGGATTCCCATTACCTAAAACATGAACCCTTCCTGATTCACTTCTGAATAATCCTGGCCGAACTCTTTCAAATCGCCCAAGATTGCCGTAGATTTCTGATGTTATTACTCTGAACGCCATGTTTCTTTATCGAGTCGTTTAGACGAGAATTTCACCGATTATGATATAATAACCTTATGAAAATCATCGAAGATGCAATCTCAATTTCCGAATTGAAACAAATGGCCGAGAAAGGGTTTGGGAACTTCGTTAAAGCTGTTGTTGATATTGAAAGAAATATAATGGCAGTCGACGCTGAGTTGCATGCCGACGAGGAATCTCTTCTTCTTGAAAATGGATCCAAACAATCGAATTTGTGGGGTATAAATATTTATCCTGAAAACAAAAAACAAGAATGGATCGAGTTTGATTCTATGATAAATCTCAAACCATCTCTTGGCAATCGCACAAGAAGCATCCAAGACCAAGCAATAAAAGACACGATCACTCAAATTGTTCACAATATTGTTACACCATGAATTATCAACATAAAGAATTAGCTTCAGGCCGATGGAACAACTTCTCCTTTCTAGAGCAAATGGCCAATGTTGGAAGCGAAGTTGAAAGAGCTATCAATTGGCGAAAAAGAGGAAACATGAAGAACTCACAATCGGCATTTGATAGGACATTGGAACTATTAGATCTAACGATAGCAGATAACAAGAACACAAAACGCTTAAAAGAAATAGTTAGGACAAGAGAAGTTTTGGCGGATTATTTCGCTTTCGACAATAAATACAAATCAACCGATGAAAACTGGCAGAATTACTTTTTGGCGTTCAATTATGCAGCTAGAATAAACGCTTAATTTAGGCTAATTCGTTCAATTCGAGAAAACTTAGGAAATTCGATCAATTAGCGACGCCACTCCCATTCGAGGTCTGGCAAATTTCATCTTGGCTGAACGTATTATTGGTGTTATAATTTCCTCCAATGGTAGAAGAAAAAGGAACAAACTTAGAACCGCCTGTTAATTCAAGATTATTAAAAGAAATAACTAGGAGAATAGTCGCAAAGATCGATCCGGAAAAGATCATACTTTTCGGATCACATGCCTACGGCAATCCAAACAAAGATAGCGATCTCGACCTATTTATCATAAAAAACACGAAATTACCCGCCAGCAAAAGATACGCGATGATAAGCGATGCTCTCTTCCCAAGGCTCGTTCCAATGGATTTCATTGTAAGGGCCCCTAAGGAGATCGATTCTCGCCTTAAAGGTTTTGATCCATTTATTAAGGAAGTGCTAAATAAAGGGAAAACTTTATATGAAAGGAAATAACTTCTCAATTGAATGGGTTGAAAAATACTTAAAAGCGCTCCTGACAATGAACGAAATTGAATTTCCAAAACAGCACGATCTAGAAGAACTTCTTTCCCTTCTTCTAAAAAAAGATCCTTTTCTAGCGACGATCCGCAATGATCTGGAAAAATTAACTCCTTATGCCGTCCGATTTAGATATCCTGGCGACGAAGTTCCGGCAAAAGAAGTAAATGAAGCGGTAATTATCACAAAATGCTTACGAATTATTTTAAGAAAGAAATTGGGGCTAAAAACAAAATAATGACAGATAATATACTATTAGATATCGAGCTTCCAGGCATCAAATTATTCAAAAAGGGCAAGGTCAGGAATGTTTATGACCTTGGAGATGCGCTTCTGATCGTCGCGTCCGACCGCATTTCCGCTTTTGATTCCGTCATGCCAAACGGCATCCCAGATAAAGGAAAGATACTCAACCAAATATCTCTATTCTGGTTCAACTTCACTAAGAACACAATCAAAAACCACGTGATAGAATCTGATGCAGAGAAATATCCAAAAGAACTTTCCCCCTTCAAGAAGATGCTGTCTAAAAGATCGCTTATAGGCAAAAAAGCTGATTTGATCCCGATAGAATGCGTTGTTCGCGGTTATCTCTCTGGATCGGGATTAAAAGAGTACAATAAGGCAAAATCTATCTGCAGCATTAAATTGCCTGACGGTCTTGTTGAATCTTCAAAACTCCCTGAACCAATTTTCACTCCAACAACAAAAGCCGATGTCGGACATGATATGAACATTAGCTTTAAAGAAGTTATAGACAAAGTAGGAGCAGAGACAGCAAATACCCTAAGAGATAAAACCTTGGCTATCTATACATCTTGTGCGAATTATGCTTTATCAAAGGGAATAATCATAGCCGATACCAAATTTGAGTTTGGATTTTATAATGGCGAAATTATTCTTATTGATGAAATCCTGTCACCCGACTCGTCGCGCTTCTGGCCAAAAAACAAGTATGCTCCAGGAAGATCACAACCAAGCTACGACAAACAATTCGTAAGAGATTATCTTGAATCGATCAAATGGGACAAAGAACCGCCCGCTCCAAAACTTCCTGGCGATGTTGTCGCAAAAACAAGAGAAAAATATTTCGAAGCCTATAAATTGCTTACAGGCAAGGAGGTGCTCTAGGGAAAAATGACCAATGACCAAGTTCCAATGACCAATTAGGAGGAACAATATGAATATAGGAAAAGCATTCGGAGATTCTTGGGGGATATTCACAAAGAATTTAATTACTATAATCTTAGCCTTTATTGTTGTCGGGGTCTTGGGCATTCTAACGCTGGGGATTCTCTTGCTCCCGCTTTTTGTCGGGTTCCAAATGATGTTTGTTAAAGCAAAACGCGGCGAACAGATCTCTTTAAACGATGTATTTTCGCAGATCAAGAATTTTTGGAGGTTCCTGCTTTGCGTTATTATAATCGGCCTGACATGCTCTATATTCTTCCTTGTGTCGGCATTGTTCTTCAACTTTGGTTATAATTTGGTCGGGGGCATCCTTGTCGCCTTAGGGATAATAACCGCAATTTATTTCGGGGTTAGCTGGATGTTCGCCTTCCTAATAATCGCGGACAAAGGCATGCCTGCTATTGACAGCTTAAAGGCAAGCAAGATGATAGTTTCAAAAAATAACTTCTTCATGCATTTGCTAATGCTTATTTTAGTGAGCATTGTGGGGAATAGCGGGTCGTATGCATTGATGATAGGCATATTGCTGACCTTCCCGCTGGCACAGGGAGCTTTGGCCTGCGCGTACGCGGACGAATCGAAGTAAGCTAACTCACCCCCTCCCTCACAAAGTTCGGGTTTCCCCCTCTCTTATAAAGAGAGGGGGATTAAGGGGGTGAGTTGAAAAGGAAATAATATGGATATAGGCAAGGCATTTATCGATGCTTGGGAAGTTTACAAAAAGAATTATATCGTTCTAATATTATCTTATTTGACTTTTCTCATATTATCGGTCTTGACCCTTGGTGTTTTGGCCATCCCTCTAAGTGTAGGGTTCAAGATGATGTATGCAAAAGCATCAAGGGGCCAAGATATTGTCTTCAACGATATCTTTTTGCAAATGAAGAATTTTATGCCGCATGGTTTCAATGCAAGTAATTATATTCCTTCTTGTTATGTCTTATACTTCCGGAGTCATAACCTGTGCGTACCTCCAGGAAAGCAAATAACAAATGGATAAAAAGACAAAAAAAATAAAGATCGGGAATATTGTTATTGGCGGCGGAAATCCAATCGCCGTCCAATCCATGACAAAGACCGATACATCCGATGTTAAAGCGACAATAGCAGAGATACATAAGCTCGAGGCCGCAGGCTGCCAGATCATAAGATGCGCGGTCCCCGATGAAAAAGCCGCACACGCTATAGGCGAGATAAAAAAGAATATATCGATCCCTTTAATAGCCGACATCCATTTTAACTACAAGTTGGCGATTATTTCGGCAGAAAATGGCGCGGATAAGCTTAGGATCAATCCCGGGAACATTGGCGATATAGAAAAGATAAAGTCGGTAGTTTCGGCGGCAAAAGAAAGGAATATCCCGATACGAGTCGGGGTAAACTCCGGGTCGCTCCAAAAAGATATTAAAAAAAAATATTTCCACCCGACAGCAAAAGCTTTGGTTGAGAGCGCATTGCAGAACGTCAAAATACTTGAGAAGCTTAAATTCACAAATATTGTGATAGCCGTTAAATCAACATCGGTACCGATAACGATCGAGGCTTATGAATTATTATCCAAAAAAGTGGATTACCCTTTGCATGTTGGTCTAACAGAATCGGGCATTTCAAAGATAGGAATTATAAAGTCATCAGTTGGAATTGGATCGATCTTATCGCGAGGGATCGGAGATACAATAAGGGTATCGCTTACCAGGGATCCAATTGAGGAAGTTAGGGTGGGATTTGAGATATTAAAATCGCTGGAGAGAATTAAGCACGGGATAGTCTTGATCTCTTGCCCCACATGCGGCAGGACCGATATCGATGTTGAAAAGATATCAAAAGAGATCGAGGAAAAAACAAGGCATATAACAGCGCCTCTAAAAGTTGCTATAATGGGATGCGAAGTTAACGGCCCCGGGGAAGCAATGGATGCCGACCTTGGGCTCGCGGGCGGCCGAGAAGTAGGGCTTATTTTCAAGCATGGCGAGATCCTAAAAAAAGTGAACGAGTCCGAAATGGTCAAAATCCTGCTTCAAGAAATTGAAAGCATGGCGAAAGAATATCAAGGGGGATTATAAAACATGATCGATAGGTATACGCTTCCAAGGATGAAAGAAATATGGAGTGAAGAGAATAAATTTAAAAAATGGCTTGAAGTAGAACTTGCCGCATGCGAAGGATGGACGCGGTTAAAAAGGATACCTTCTTCTTGCCTAAAAAAGATCAAGAGCAAAGCGTCTTTTGATGTTAACCGCATAAACGAGATCGAAAAAACCGTGGATCATGACGTTATAGCCTTCCTAACGTCGGTTGCGGAAAAAGTTGGCCCCGATTCCAGGTTCATCCATATGGGTCTTACATCATCAGATGTTGTCGATACTTCTTTATCGCTGCTTATGCGTGAAGCCGGAACTCTGATCTTGAACGATATCAAAGACTTGATACGTGTTTTGCGGCGCATGGCAAAGAAATATGAAAATGCGGTCATGATGGGACGAACTCATGGAGTTCATGCCGAACCTATGACCTTTGGCCTCAAAATGGCGCTGTATATGTCCGAAATGGAAAGGAATTACGAGAGAATGCAAAAAGCAGTAAGTGTAATTTCATACGGCAAATTCTCGGGAGCTGTTGGAACATACTCAAACATAGATCCAAAAGTTGAAGAGATCGCTTGCGGGATATTACAGTTAACGCCTTCAAAAGTTTCATCTCAAGTATTGCAAAGGGATCGCCACGCCGAATATTTAACGACAATAGCTATTATCGGTGGAACGCTGGAAAAGATAGCTCTAGAAATTCGAGGCCTTCAAAAGACAGAGATCGGAGAAGTCGAAGAACCCTTCAAGAAAGGCCAAAAGGGATCGTCAGCAATGCCTCACAAGAAAAACCCTATTACATGCGAGCGGATCTGCGGGCTGGCGCGGGTCCTTCGCGGCAACGCAACGGTCGCCGTTGAAAATATGGCCCTTTGGCACGAAAGGGATATATCGCATTCCGGCGCTGAACGCATAGTGATCCCAGACTCAACAACGCTTTTGGACTATATGCTAACTTCAATTACGCGCGTTGTCGATAATCTTATAGTAAACACAGAGAACATGAAAAGAAACATCGAAAGAAGCGGCGGCCTTATTTATTCGCAAAGGCTCCTTTTGGCTTTGGTAGACCGAGGCTTAACCCGAGAAGACGCCTACCAGCTTGTCCAGGCGAATGCGATGAAGGCGCGGGGACTTAGCAAGAACCTGAAAACCGTTGTCATGGAAGACTACAAGATCACAAAACATTTATCGCTGAAGGATATTGAAGAAATATTCGATATCCGTTATTATCTAAGGAACGTTCCAAAAATATTTACAAGGCTGGGAATAGCATGAAAGCAAAAATTTACGTAACGCATAAGAAAGGCGTTTTAGATCCTCAAGGAAAAACGGTCGAATCAGCGCTCAAGACTTTGGGATACAAGAACGTCTCGAACCTCCATGTCGGAAAATATATAGAGCTGGAAATCGATGGCAGGGACAAGAAAAAGATAGAAAAACAAGTGATCGAGATGTGCGACAAGCTTCTTTCAAACCCTATAATCGAACAGTATAGATTTGAGGTTGTCCCGAGCGGAGTCGAGGGATGAAGTTTGGGATCATAGTATTCCCGGGGTCAAACTGCGACCATGATATCTACCACGTCATAAAAGACGTCCTAAAACAACCTGTCGAATACATTTGGCACACGGAACACAACTTAAGCGGCTTTGACTGTATTGTTCTTCCGGGAGGCTTTTCTTACGGCGATTATTTGAGATGCGGAGCAATAGCTCGATTTTCAAAGGTTATGGAAGCCTTAAGACAATTCGCGGATTCGGGAAAACTTGTGGTCGGGATCTGTAACGGATTCCAAATATTATGCGAAGCCGGATTTTTGCCGGGCGCTCTGCAGCGAAATAAAGATCTAAAATTTATATGCAAACATATCCATCTTAAAGTTGAGAATAACAAAACAAAATTCACAAAAAAATATGGTAGGGGAGAGGTATTAAGAATTCCAATAGCCCATGGCGAAGGAAATTATACCTGCGATAAGCAGACCCTCGCCTCGCTAAAAAAGAACAATCAGATCGTTTTCACATATCACGGCGAAAACCCTAACGGCAGCATGCTAAATATTGCGGGGATTTGCAATAAAAAACGCAATGTTATAGGCCTTATGCCTCATCCGGAACGCGCGTCGGAATCGATCTTAGGGTCAACAGACGGATTAAGGTTCTTTAAATCGATCCTTTCCCGCTGAAATTTCTCGCAAAATCTGCCGATATATAATAATATATGAAAAATATCGGTTCTTTGTGCTCAGAACCTGAGACTGAAGTCTCGGTTCCTCGCATATCTATAAAGAAAAATGGAACCGCGAATTCATTCGCAGGTTCCATTTTCAAAATGCTATTTATTTTCATCTTATCTTTTTCAACTTTATTTATTTTGGCCGGATGCGGGGTCGACTCGAACAAATATACAATAAGATCAATAACGCTATCGCCATCTAACGCCCAAATATTTTCAACAAAAACACAGCAATTTACATGCAAAGCCCTTTATGGTGACGGTATGCAGCGCGATTTTTTTGGCGCATCTTTTGCTGTAGATATTCCAAGTTCTGGTATAATTGATAAAAATGGGCTTTTTACAGCGTCTAATACAAACGCAACGATCGAAGCTACGATTACTGCGGCTTATGGGAATTTAATGGCAAGCGCTGAAATTACAGTGAGCCCGGAAATTACAACAAAAGAAGCGGTTGCTTTGGTAAATACGCCGGAAGTTCCGCAAAACCTTGCCGTTTCAAATATAACCCCCTACACAGCGAAAATTACAATTAGCGGCGGCGCTGACGGCTATATCCTGTCATTTGGTTTAGATGAAGCGGCATCAAATTCCGGCCTGATCGAAGCTATGAGCAATACAATCCCATTGTCAGGCCTCCCGTCAAATTCGGAGATATTTTTCAAAGCTAAAGCTTTTAAATACGCGGATACAGGGCGCATATACAGCAATTATTCGAATATTTCAAGCTTTGATACCGCAAATTATCCCATTAAATTCGATATTTTGGAAAACAAGATCATTGATGACAAAGGAAATACAATAATTTTCCGCGGCGTCAATATATTGGACCCTGCATGGATGGATTTGATCTATAAAAATATCGATGATAAATATTTTTCAGCGCTTGCGTCATGGAAAGTAAAAATAATTAGGGTCCCGATACATCCGGCAGCTTATAAATATTACGGCAGTACCGCATACCTTAAGATACTGGATAAAGTATTGGACCTTGCCGCATCGCATGAAATATATGCGATATTAGACTATCATTCCATAGGATTTCCGCCTGAAGGTGAATATATGGGTCTAACAGGAACAGATACGCCATGGACAGGATCGATATATGCGTATACAATCCAAGAATTGATAGATTTCTGGAAAATCATTGCCGAACATTATAAGAACGACAATAGAGTTGTGTTTTATGAGCTTTTTAATGAGCCTACAAAGACCAATTTACCTATAACTGATTCTACCGACAATCTAATAACCGGAAGCTCATTGGATAAGATATCATGGGGCTTATGGAAAGCCCAAGCTGAAATTTTAGTTGATATTATAAGAAATATTAACGAAAATGCAAAGATCATAGTAGGGGGGATAAATTATTCTTATGACCTATCGTATGCACTGAAAGATCCCGTAAACAGGCCAAAGATTGTCTATGGCACGCATCCATACCCGAATCAATCAATGAGCTCGGACACCGCATTTGGCAATTTAGTGTCAAAATACCCGGTTTTTGCTACCGAATTCGGCTATGCTCCGGGAGCCGCGGGCAAACATTACCAAGGTGATGATGTATACGGAACTCAAATTATCCAGTATTTAGAGGGCAAGAAAATAGGATGGACGGCTTGGAACTTTAGTACAGAATGGTTTCCGTCATTGTTATTAGACTGGGATTATAATACGACCGCGTCGGGTAGTTTGTTCAAAAATCTTCTCAAGTCGCACTAATTCAATTTTGGCTGTTAAAAACCTCTGTGGACAAGTCATGGGTGACGCAGTTTTTGGCATAGCATAAACAAATACGAGCTATTCATCACCCACTATATACTTGACATAAGATATATTATACGACGTTGTATGGGGCACAAAAATATATGTTTTTATGGCATATTTTTGGGGGACTTAACTAATCTCCGACGCCTTTTACCCTTAATCCTATCGAATAGTTCCTTGCCGAATTGAAAATATCGTCAGCCTGGAAGAAGATGTCGCTATAATTATACATCTTATAGAAGGCTGTAGTCCTGATCTTGGGAACTGCCGGCTTTGGATTGTTGAAATCATACAGATCGCCGCTTATGATCATAGCTTTTGACGCAAAGAAATCCAACCCGCCTCCAAGGAATGTATTGATCATTCCCAGGCGCATTCCCATATCAGATGTTAATCTTCGTGATATCTGAATGTCTAGCAAGCTCAAGTTCCGAGTAGGCCCCTCTCCTATTCCGACCCTTAAAAAATCCGTCGGGCTTTGGACTATATCCAAATTACCTCTCACGCTGTTAGCAGTGGTACCATATTGCATATCAGCCGAAGGCTTAACATTTAATTTACCGAAAGAATCAAAAAAGTTATTGGCTGAAGCTAAGGTTCTATTGGTTTCTTGAACAGTACCTTTAACGGAAGCTTGAAAGTTTGGATCTCCGGTTATCTTCAAAATACTCGCATTTGTTTGCCTTAACTCGTTTGTGAGCCTTTCGACATCTGCCGCTACCTTATCCGCGGTAAATACCGCGCCCTTAAACGCAGCTTGCAGGTTTGGGTCCTCAATAATGCTTCTTAATGTTAACAATATCTTTTTTGTCTCGACCAAATTTTGAGACCCGATATCAACAAAATCGACCAGGCCTGCGGTTGAGATACCGCTTAGCGCCTTTCCTTCTTTATACGCGGCTTCAGCCGTCCCTGGCCTGATCTCCAAATATTTAAGGCCTACAATGCCGTCGAACCCTATCCTTAATGTCGAGTTTTCAGGGACAATAAGCCCTTTTTTGATTATCGTATGGATCTTAATATCTTGAGGCCCAGGGTCTATTTTCATTACCTTCCCGACAGTAAACCCCCTATACCTGACCTCGGACCCGATCGTTAGCCCTTCAATGTTTGGGAAAGACCCCATTAATTCGGTACCTTCCCTTATTAAGAACAGGTTGCTTTTCCAAGAGATAGCAAGTCCCAGCGCGATAAATACAACCATTGTAAAGATCCCGACCTTTGCAGCTGCGGATAATTTCATACTAAAGCATCTCCTTTATTTTGTGCTTTCAAGCCCGGCATTGATAAAATCATATATTATCTTGTTTGTTGATCTTTTTGTTTCAGAAACTGTCCCGCTCTCGATGAATTTTCCTTTATGCAGCATTATTATCCTGGATGCTGTCCTAAAAATAGTGCTTAATTGATGGGTTACGACAATCGATGTAACCTTTAATCCTCTTCCCAATTCAATAATTAGGTTTTCTATATTCGTTGAAGTTATGGGGTCAAGGCCAGTTGTCGGCTCGTCGTATAATATAATTTTTGGGTCAAAAGCGAGTGCGCGCGCGATGCTTACCCTTTTTTGCATGCCGCCAGACAGTTCGGACGGCATCAGGTCCTCTTTGCCGGCAAGATCGACAAGCTTTAACTTTTTTGAAACGATAGCGCTTATTTCCCTTTCGGATAAATTGGCATGTTCGCGCAGCGGAAAAGCGATGTTTTCACCTACTGTCATCGAGTCAAAAAGAGCGGAAGACTGGAAAACCATCCCGATCTTTTGCCTTAGCTTCAACAAGCCTTCTTCGGATAATCTATTTATGTCCTGCCCATCAATGAAAATACTTCCCGATGTAGCATCTTCAAGCCTCAAGATGAGCCGCAACAGGGTGCTTTTTCCGCAGCCAGACGGCCCAATTATGGCTAACGTTTCGCCTTCGGGGATAACGATCGAAACATCGTCCAAAACCGTAAGCGCACCATATTTTTTTGTTAAGCTCAATATCTTTATCATTTAAATAACAGTACCGACAAAAAATAATTAACGACGAACAATGCGATGAGACATGAAACCACAGATGATGTCGTAGCTTCCCCCACTCCTTTCGCCCCACCTTTTGTTTTAAGTCCCCTGTAGCACGCGATTATCGAAATGATAATACCGAAAATTAATGATTTGAAGACGCCGCCGTAAATATCGCTCGTTTTTATGAACTGCTGAGCAGAATTGATATAATCGACAGAATTGATCTTTATCAAATAAACTGCGACCAGATATCCGCCCAAAAAGCAAAAGATATCGGCAAGCACCGTAAGCAACGGGAGCATGAACGTGCAAGCAAGCATTCTCGGCCCAACAAGATATTTTACAGGATTACTGCCGGCCGCTTTTAGGGCATCTATCTGTTCAGTTACGTTCATCGTGCCGATCTCGGCTGTAATTGCGGCTGCAACCCTAGACGCTATAACGATCCCCGTTAATGCCGGGGCAAGCTCGCGAGTAACAGCTATCCCCATGACGCCGCCTATATATTTGCTCGCGCCAAATCGTACGAATTCGGTCCCGATCTGCACAGCAAAGACCATGCCTACAAAAAATGCGGAAGTTGCAGCTATCGGCAGGGAATTGATGCCAACTTTGACCATCTGATCGAAAACCAATTCCGGCCTAACTTTCCCGGAAATTAAGCTTTTTAGGGTATCAATGAATAATTGCGTGGAATGCCCGAATTCCTCGATGATCTCGATAGATTTATTCCCCAAGTTTTCGATGAATCTGTTATTTTCCATTATACGCCCTTATTGCATACGGGATATTTTCAATAATATCCGATGCTATCATCCCATACTCGCCTTTATCTTTTTTGGACAAGTCTCCGGCTATCCCATGAATATTTACCGCAAGGCATACCGCATCAAAGATCGGCAATCCCTGCCCAACAAAAGATGCGATGATCCCGGTCAATACATCCCCGGATCCGGCGGTCGCCATCCCGGGGTTCCCTGTCTTATTTACATATTCGAGCCCGAACGGGCTTGCGACAACCGTATTATATCCCTTTAAAACAATAATTGCGTTCCATTTTTTTGAAAATTCTTTAGCGATCTTCAGGCGATTTTTCTGTATATAGTCAATTGATAAATTCGCAAGCCTAGCCATCTCTCCCGGGTGTGGCGTAATAATTATTTGTAAATTAGTTTTTTCCAGATCATCGCCGTTTAACACATTAAGAGCATCGGCATCTATTATTAATGGGCAATTTGAAGTTTTCAACAATTTGAGAACTAGATCCTTTATGTTTTCACTTTGCGAAAGGCCTGGGCCACAAGCAATACAATCGTATTTAATATCCGACATCTCGTAATAATTTTTTATGATAACTTCTGGTGTTGCCAGATTCGCGATATCTTTTAAACTTGAAGGAACTGCCCAGTAAACAAGCCCCGCCCCAGCCCTTAATGCCGCGCGCGATGCCAAGACCCCTGCCCCAAGCATCCCAGATGATCCGGCAACGATAAGGACGCGGCCATAATCGCCTTTATTCGTATCATTTTTTCTTTTCGGTAATTTATTTTTCAACATATACGGTGGCCACGGCATAATCCCTGCTATGCGAAAGGCTGACATGGACTTTTTTAGCAATTTTTCTCTTGAGATATATTTGAGGTTTCCCAAGCAGGTCATTTACAACTTCAATATCCGTCCATGCCGCTCCGTTCTTATCCTTTCCGATCCCTCTGATCCCTGTTCCTATCGCTTTAGAGAACGCTTCTTTAGCGGCAAATCTGGCGGCAAGCTCGGGTATTTTGAAGCCTTTCTTTAATGTGCAGTAAACGATTTCGCGATCAGTATATATTTTTTTTAGAAAAGAATCTCCATATCTCTCAACGGAGGAACTGATACGGTCAATTTCAATTATGTCGACGCCAATTCCTTTTATCATTAATAGACAGGTGTCACCCAACTTGAATATTTAGGATCGTCGCCGCGAGCCGCGCGAAAATAAATTTCTTGCAGCTTCTTTGTTAAATTCCCTATTTTCCCGTCTTTTATTGTCTTATCGTCGACTTGGATGATAGAAGATATTTGGGCACCGGTCCCGCAAAAGAATAGCTCATCGGCGGAATATAATTCATCTTGTTTGATCTGCCGTTCAACCGTTTCGATGCCAAGTTCTTTTGAAGCAAGTTCCATCACGGCAGCTCGAGTTATGCCCGGAAGAATTGTTTCGGAAAGCGGCGGCGTTATCAGCTTGCCGTTCTTGGCTACGAACAAATTTTCCCCCGATCCTTCGGCGACTGTTCTTTCGTGCGATAGAAGGATCGCTTCGTCAAAACCTTTTTCTAAAGCTTCCGCTTTTGCAAGGGAAGAATTAAAATATGCGCCGGTGATCTTCGCTCCTTGAGGCGCCGATCTCTCCGAGATCCTATACCAAGAAGAGACGCAAACTCTTATTCCCTTTGTAATATCAAGATATGCGCCAAATGGGGCCAAGAACATGCAGAAATCATCTTCGATCCCTAAAAGGCCCAGTCCAATTTTTTCCTGGGATTTATAATAGATCGGTCTTATATAGATATCTTCTTTATATCTGTTCTTTTTTGTAAGTTCAACGGTAATATCCACCAATTCATCGATCGAATATTTTGTGGCGGTCTTTAGAGCGAGAGCCGAAGATCTTTGAAGGCGCTCAAAGTGTTCTTTAAGCTTCAAGATATACATCTGGTTTTTGTCGGCATTCCAATATGCTCGTATGCCTTCGAAAACTCCTGTACCATAATTGAAAGCATGAGTCATTATTCCGATCTTTGCATCGGAAAACGGGACTATTTTCCCTTTAAAAAAAGCGTATTTCATGATTATGGTTTGGGGACTTCCAAATCCTTGCAGATTTTCTTGGCTAAGAATTCATGAATTTCATTGTGCCGGGGAATAGTTGATGTTTTGCGGTTGGATGAATTGAAATAAACTGTATGTCGGGATCCCTCTCGAAGGAAACGGCAACCGTTAAGGGTTAGATGTTCTATTAAATCCCTTCTTTTCATTAAACATTAACTCCGATTTCCTCTTTTACCACTTTCTTTCCTACAATATCTCTTTCCGCAAGTTCACGATTTGATTCTAAAATAAGTGCAATTGCTTCTTTTAAATTTTCCCTGGCGTCATCCAATGTTTTACCCTGGGTATTGGCTCCAGGCAGTTCTTCCACATATCCGAGAAACCAATCTTCCGTTGTTTCAAAAACCGCCGTAAAATTATTTATCATTATTACACCGCCTTAATGCGCCCTAATTCTATCATAAAAACATTTCTGTGAAAAGGTGAGATTTTCGAGGAGGGGGCTGAAGCCGATTGATCTACATCCTCTCCGGAGCCGAAACTTTTAATAATTCTAACACATTGCGAAGTACTATTCGAGTGGCAGAAACAAGGGTAAGCCTAGAATACGAAAGCTTTCTATCTTCGGTTATCACTCTGCATTGATGATAAAAATTATGGAAGTTTTGCGCAAGATTTTTCGAATATTCGATCAATATATGAGGCTCGCGACGCTTTGCCGCAGCCAGGATCTCGTCCGGATAATCAAGCAGCTTCCTCATGAGTTTTCTTTCGGATCCGTGCGTTAGCTTCGATAGATTTGGAGCGCATTCATAAAAAGTTTTTTTATCATTGAATTCTTTTATTATGCTTGAGATCCTCGCATGGGCATATTGGACGTAATATACGGGATTGTCAGAGGCTTGCGCTTTTGCAAGTTCGAGATCAAAATTCAAATGCGAGTTGACCGATGTCATGGTCATAAAAAATCTTGTAGCATCACGCCCGACTTCGTCGACTACTTCATTTAAAGTCACCATGTCCCCGGTTCTCTTCGACATTCTGACAGGCTCTTTCCCGCGAAAGAGGGAAACAAGCTGTCCGATTATCACTTCGAATTTCGATACCTGTAGGCCAAGGGATTGGATCGCCGCTTTCAAACGAGGAATGTAGCCGTGGTGGTCCGCGCCCCATACATCTATCATATAGTCAAAACCTCTTTCATATTTGTCGGCATGATACGCAATATCGGCCGCAAAATATGTTGTTTCGCCATTCGCCCTGATCAAAACACGATTCTTATCATCGCCCAGCTCTTGGGATTTAAACCACAAGGCACCCTCTTCCTCAAAAGTCACACCATGCATTTTCAATTTCAAAATAGCATCTTTTACTTTATTGTTCTTATGGAGTGTTTCTTCGGAGAAGAATCGATCGAATTTGACACCAAGCTTCTCGAGTGATGCCTTCTGTTCATTAAGCATTATCTTTAATATTATTCTTCTGATGTCCTGCTTGCCCGCCGAAGCCGAGGCTATGGCGGGATCTTCTAATATCCTGTTTACATAATCTCCGCCATACCCACCCTCGGGGATCTCTGTACCATTGATACGCGCCTTGACCGATAGCTCCAGCTTATCTATTTGGTTGCCGACATCGTTCACATAAAATTCGCGCTCAACTGTATACCCGATAGCTTCTAGAAGGCTAGCAATATCGTCTCCGATCACCGCCCACCTGCCATGACCCACATGCAAAGGGCCGGTAGGATTGGCCGACACAAATTCTACAAGCACTTTTTGGTTCTGGCCAAAATTGGATCGTCCATATTGATGGTCTTTATCAATTATTTCAAATAGAATATCTTGCAGGAACTTTATGTTTAATTTGAAATTTATAAACCCGTTCCTGGCCGCTTCAACTTTTTCAAAGGTATTATTGGTAGATAGATCAGCGGCGATAAAAGACGCGATCTCAAAGATCGGTTTGTTGACAATGGGCGCCAACTTTAGCACTATATTTGTCGCAAAATCTCCGTAGCGTTCTTGAGGGATCGAAATGTCTACTTCGGGCAAAAGAGAGGGAGAAACAAGCTTTGATGCCGAATCTTTGACTAATTTAGCTAGTTTCT
This sequence comes from Candidatus Saganbacteria bacterium, assembly GCA_016223245.1. Classification (NCBI taxonomy): domain Bacteria; kingdom Bacillati; species Candidatus Saganbacteria bacterium. The sequence continues at coordinate 56,208 of JACRPL010000013.1, forward strand.
CCCTCATAATATTGAATATCCTTTCTTCGTATTAACCGCGAATTCATTCGCAGGTTAATTCTCTTTTGACTTATCGAAGCTGGATTTTACTTCATTGAATTTTTCTTTGCCTTTCTCAATTGCTTCGGATACTTTCTTTCTGGCATCTTCGCCTTTTTCTGGAGCAAAAAGAAGCCCTGCTACAAAACCTATTATCCCCCATCCCAATATCCCCTTTAACAGCTTGCCCACTATTTATCACCTTCCTTCATAATATCGATTGATTCTTTGACTTTATTTATTATATCAAGGTTCCCGATCTTCTTTTTTGCGATTTCAATGCCAGAAATAATAAAATCCATGATGCTTATCAAAAATGCCGCCGCTTTGATCTCTTTTTTGAGCCTGTTTGTAACAAACCGTATGTCAAGAAGAACTAAAACTCCAAGTATTGCAAGAACAATAAGCGCAATAAGTAGTATTATTCCGCAAAATTGAAGAGCCAAACCCATATATAAACTCATTTTTTACCTCCTTGCCTTAGGATATGATCCAAGCAGCTTATAGAAAGCGACTTTGCTCTCAATCATCCTAAGCGCCCTAGAAATGTCGATATCATCCCTGTGGCCTTCTAGGTCGACAAAGAAATAATAGTCGCCCAATTCTTTTTTTACGGGGCGGGATTCTATCTTTGTAAGATTTATGTCGCGCTCTGCAAATTCGGCTAACACATCGTGCAGACCTCCCGGCCTATCCTTGGGAAGAGTAAAAACTATTGATGTTTTGTCTTTTCCTGTTTTCTTATGGTCCTGTTTTGATAATATTACGAACCTCGTTTGGTTGTCCTTTGAATTAAGATCACGCGCTATTACCGATAAGCCATATAATTTTGCGGAAGCCAAGGTGCCGATCGCCGCGAATACCGGACCTTTGACGACGCCATGGGAAATGATCTTTTCGCCAAGTGATTGCGCGACCTGCTTTGCCGCTTCCGATGTTGAATATGACAAATGAAGTTTAGCTTTTGGTAGTTTTCTCCTCAAATAATCTTTGCATTGCTCAAGCGGCTGGGGATGGGAGATAACATCGGTTATTTCGTTGGCTTTAACCCCTTTCTGGGCTAAAAGATAATTATGGACGGGGAAAATAAGTTCGCCGCAGATCTTCAAATTTACATCGCGAGCCAGCATATCGGTTACGGTCCCTATCGTTCCTTCGATAGAATTTTCGATAGGAACTATGATCTCATCAACGCTTTTTTTATCGGCAGAGACCAGCGCATCGTGGAAAGTGGCAAAAGGCTGCATAGAAACTTTGCCTTTGATCTTTCTTGCATAGATCTTGCTGGCTTCTTCTGAAAATGTCCCTTCAGGACCTAAGTACCCTACTTTCATACTGCACGACCTCCATGTTGGATTCTTTGAGCATCTGGCTTGCCAATTCGTCGGGGTATCCGCCTTCGTAAACCAAACGGACGATCCCCGCATTTACCATCATTTTAACGCAAATAACGCACGGTTGATAGGTGCAATACATCGTACTGCCGTCTATTTTAACTCCATGCACCGCAGCCTGTATGATGGAATTTTGTTCAGCATGGAGGCCGCGGCACAACTCATGCCTCTGTCCCGATGGAACATTCATCTGTTTACGTATGCAGGTTTCTTCGGTGCAGTGCTCAAATCCCTTAGGCGATCCATTATACCCTGACGCTAACATATGGTTGTCTTTGACTACTATCGCCCCGACTTGGCGCTTAACGCATGTCGCGCGCGTTGAAACATCTTTGGTTATTTTCATGAAGTACTCGTCCCATGAAGGTCTTAAGTCCATTATTTTTTCCTGGTAATAACAGACTTTACGGCTGCAACTATATCTTGAGGCGTTAATCCATATTTGACAAGCAATTCTGCTGGCTTTCCCGATTCCCCAAATGTGTCTTTGACGCCCACACGCACAACGGGGACGGGATACGTTTCGCACAACACCTCCACAACCGCGCTACCCAGCCCCCCAATTATAGAATGTTCTTCTGCCGTCACAACTGCGCCTGTTTTTTTTGAGCTCTTAATTATCAATGCTTTGTCGATCGGCTTTATTGTGTGCAGGTTAATTACTTCAGCGGATATCTTTTTATCTTTTAATATTTTTGCGGCTTCGAGCGCGGCATCAACCATGATCCCGCATGAAAATATTGTCACATCTTTGCCTTCTTGCAGAACTATCCCCTTGCCAAGTTTAAAATTGATCTTTTCGTTCTCATATATCACAGGTGTAGCCAACCGGGAAAGCCTTACATAGGCAGGCCCGTGCAGTTCAGCAACTGCCCTGATCGCGGCGGCAGTTTCTATTGCATCGCATGGAGCTACAACTGTCATATTGGGAAGAGGCCTCATTATAGCTATATCTTCGTTTGCTTGGTGAGAAGCTCCATCTTCGCCTGTTGTTATCCCGCCGTGGGTTACGACAACTTTAACGTTAAGCCTTGTATAAGCACACATCATCCTTATCTGGTCCCAAGCCCTGCCCGATCCAAATACCGCGAATGTTGAAGCAAAAGCGATCTTTCCGGCTGCCGCCAATCCAGCGGCTGTTGAGATCATGTCTTGTTCAGCGACTCCCATATCAAAAAATCTTTCAGGAAAAAGTTTCGCAAAGTTCACAGTTTTCGTCGAGGCCGAAAGATCCGCATCCAATACCACAATATTTTGGTTTTCCGCTCCAAGAGCGGCCAATGTCTTGCCGTATGCATCCCGTGTCGCGATCAATTGTTTAGCCATTATTTTTAAAACACTCGCAAAGTTCGCTTAAAGCTTGCGCTTCCTCTTCTTTTGTGGGGGCTTTCCCGTGAAAATCGAGCGGTTTCGCTTCCATGAACGATACGCCTTTCCCTTTTACAGTGTCAGCAATGATCACTGTCGGCGACCCCTTGATCTTTTCCGCTTCTTCAAAAGAAGCAATTATCGCATTGATTGAATGCCCGTCACATTTTAACACATGGAAACCAAACGCTTTGAATTTATCGGCTAGAGGCTCAATATTTTTGATATCCTCTACCCGGCCATCGATCTGATATTTGTTCCTGTCGACTATGACCGTCAAATTATCGAGCTTTTTATGCGAAGAGGTCATAGCGGCTTCCCAGATCTGGCCTTCTTGGCATTCGCCATCGCCTGTTAAACAATATATCCTATAAGATTTCTTGTCGAGACGCGCGGCTAACGCCATCCCGTTCGCGGCAGAAAGCCCCTGTCCCAATGATCCGGTTGATATTTCGATCCCCGGAAGCGAAAGCATATCGATATGTCCCTGAAGAGAGCTTCCAATCTGTCTTAATGTTTTAAGATATGATTTTGGGAAATATCCGGCTTCCGCAAGAGCCGCATAAAGTACCGGCGCTGCATGTCCCTTCGACATCACAAACCTGTCGCGATCGGCCCATTTCGGCTCTTTTGGATCATGCCTCATTTTATGAAAATAGAGGACAGTTATGATGTCGGCAGCCGAAAGAGACCCTCCTGGATGCCCCGATTGCGCACGGCAAGTCATTTCTATTATATGCTTGCGCAAAGTGTTGGCTTTAATTTCTAATTCTTTGAGTAATTCTTTCGAAACCATTTATAGAATGATATCATGAATAAAAAGAGCGTTCAAGAAATTTCAGAACTTGTATCCAAAATCGAGATAAACCCCGGAAGACGTATTATAGCCGGATTCAGCAAAAAAATTATTAGCATTCCTGCCGATCTGTACGCCTATCCCGATCTTTCCGCCATCAGAGACCAAAGACGGCATACCGACCAAGTACATGACAGGATTTGAAAAATTATGGTAAGTTACAGTCGGCCCCCAGTAGTTTACATCGGCTTTGAACATCATGCCAATTTCAGCCATTGTAACTGTATAATCGACGCCCGATCCAAACCCTGCGCCCATTACAAGTTCGCTTCCTTTGTCCAAAGGAGCTACGTAATCTGCCATTAGGGCCGCAGACCCGGCAATTATCCCGCTTTTTATTTGGAATGTTTCCCCTGGAGCCTTTGGCGCCGGCTCTACCGGTTTTACAACCGGCTGAGGAGGAGGAACCGTTATCGGAGGCGGAGGATGTGCCGTTATTTTTTCTGGCTGCGGAAGCGAAACTTCTTCCTCGCCTTGCAGCTTTTTTAATTTTTTCTTTAATGCCTTGATCTTCGAATTTATAGCATTCATCTGCCTCATGAGGCTTTTTCTAAGCGCCGGATTTTTGGCTCTTTTAAATTTTAATCCTAAAGATTTGAGGTTTGAAGTGAGTTTTTTTATCTGATTTTGAATTATAGAAACTTCGCTTTCCGCTGCCGGGGGCGCCTCTTCCTCAATAATTTTGGGTTCAATTTGGGGCGCAGGCTTGTGGTAAGCCCGATGGATCCTCGGCTTGTATATTCTGCGCGCCTTGCCGATTATTTTGGGTTTAAGCAGTTTTTCCTTAAGCTTTTGAGCCTCAATTATCCTATTCAACTTCTCATTTCTTATCTCAATAATAGCTTTGTTGATCTGCTGTATTTCGTTCCCGATCTGGCGGATTTTTGTTTTTATCACCTTTTGTTTTTTTACGGCAGTGGCATTTTTATTCGCGGCAAATGAATCGGCTGAAGAAACAAATAGGATCAAAACAAATAATGAAACAATTTTTGTTTTCATGATCGATTATGGACATAATAACGAAAACAAGTTGTGCTTGTCAAGCTCAAATATAGGAAGGCATTATTATTTCCAGCTGCAATTTTACGCGGAATTTCCCCCAAACCCTATTCCTTGCTAGGTCAATCAATTTTCTTACATCTTGGCATGTCGCCTGCCCCAGATTGACTATAAAATTCGCATGCTTGCTAGAGATCTGCGCGTTCCCTATCCTTGCCCCTTTAAGCCCGGCATCTTCAAGTAATTTTCCAGCAAATTGGCCTTTCGGATTTTTAAAAATGCTGCCCATGGACGGTATGTCGTAAGGCTGCTTCTCGATCCTGTCTTTCATATATGCTTGCATTTTTTCTTTGATATTTAATGCGGTGTCGCGGTCCAAATTAAGCTCAACTTTTTTGATAAATAAGCTCGTTTCAGTAAAAACGCTGGTCCTGTAGTTGAATTTGCAATCGGCTTTGGAATATACATTTTCTTTGCCGTTTTGGTCGATGACCAACACCTTCTCGACAAATTTCCCGATCCATAACTCTTTAAGGCCTGCATTCATCACAACCGCGCCGCCCAGCGTCCCAGGGACACCCGCCAAAAATTCAAGCCCGGTCAGGCCGTTTTTCCTTAGGTCATTCAATAATTTCTGCAAAGGCATGCCGGCATCGACTAATGCATTTTTGCCGGCAATTTCGATATTATCCATCCCAAGCTTTATCACGACACCATTAAACCCTTTGTCAGCAAACAAAATATTTGAACCGAGGCCCAAAATAAAATATCTTAATTTTTTCGACCTGGCAAAATCAATGGCTTCAACAATCCCATCTATATCCCTTGCGGTCGTAAAATATAAAGCGGGGCCGCCGATCTTGATCGTTGAATGGAGAGATAAGGGCTCGTTTTTTTGCAGTTGAAGCATTGTTATAGTTTGATCTTGAGGCGCGACAAAATTTCTTTGCCGATATTATTTATATCGCCGGCTCCCATAGTCAGTATCAGGTCGTTTGGCTTGAGCATCTTGACGAGAATCTCTGGTATGCGTTCTTTTCTTTGGACGTAGAGGACGTCCTGGTGTTTTTCCACTTCGCGAGAGATCATCCGGCCGTCGACATTTTGGATCGGCGACTCGCCCGCTGAATAAATATCGGTCAATATGACAAGGTCGGCGTCAATAAAAGCCTCCCCGAACTGCGAGAAAAGGTTTAATGTGCGGCTGTACCTGTGCGGCTGGAAAATAGCAATTATCCTATGGTCATCTCCCCATCCCATTTTAGTGGCGTGAAGAGTCGCCTTTATCTCTGTCGGATGGTGAGCATAATCGTCAACGACCAGGATGCCGTCAACCTCGCCTATAATCTGGAAACGCCTTTTTGCTCCAGTAAAAGAATGGAGGGATGAAGCTATTGTCGAAAATGGGATGCCCGCTTCCATTGAAACTGCGATTGCTGCTAGTGCATTTGAAATATTCTGCTCGCCGGGGATAGACAAGACGAGCTCTCCAAGCATCTTTCCATTCCGTAGAACATTAAATTTCGACTTGTTCTCATCAAACAAGAAATTTCGCGCGGTAATATCCGCGTCGGAAATTATCCCGTATGTAATTTTCCTGATGGATGTTTTGTTGGCGATCTCCGCCGATTGGGGATTGTCGACTCCAACAACTAAAAGCCCGTCTTTTGCGGTTCGCCCAATAAATTGCCCGAATATATCATGCAAGTTTTCGACCGTGCCGAAATATTCCATATGGTCGGGCTCGATATTGGTCAAAACAGTTACAGTTGGGTTTAATTCCAAGAATGACCCGTCGCTTTCGTCAGCTTCGGCTATTGCATATTCCCCTGCCCCAAGCCTCGCATTGCCGTCGACATAATCCGTCTCGCCGCCGATCAAGTATGTAGGGTCAAGCCTCGCATCGCAGAATATTTTCGATATCATCGATGTCGTCGTCGTTTTGCCGTGCGTGCCTGCGACCGCCACCCTTTGTTTGAATTTGTCCATGATCCACGAAAGCATCTGCGCGCGCTTAATAATCGTAAGGTTCTTAGACTTGGCTTCCATGAATTCTACATTGTCCTTTGAGACCGCGGATGAATACACGACAAGATCAGCTTCACGCAGGTTGCTTGCGCTGTGCTCGATAAATACTTTTATCCCGAGGTCCTTCAGCCTTATTGTATTGCTCGACTCTTTAAGGTCGGAGCCGGAAACCCTAAACCCCATTTGAAAAAGTATCTTCCCTATAGCTGATACTCCGCACCCGCCAATGCCGATTAAATATATATTCTTATGTTTACCGATATCGAAGCTATTCATATAAAAGTTCCACAACTTTTTTTGCGGCATCAGGTCTTGCGATCCGAAGCGCATTCTGCGACATTTCTCTTAATTTCTGCGGATCGTCAAGCAGCCCGATTGCCAGCTGGGGAAGTCTTGCGATATCCTTTTCGGGAAGGACCTCGGCCGCATGGGCATTTTTTATCTCTTCCGCATTCAGTTGTTGATGGCCTTCGGAAGCAAACGGGAAAGGGACCAGGATCGAAGGCATCCCGACAGCCAGGAATTCAGAAATTGCAGTCGCCCCCGCCCTGCTTAAAGCCAAGTCGCATGACTTGAGGCATTCTTCGATATTATACATATAGGCGATCGGATGGTAAAATGGATATTTTGTTTTAATGCCAAAGCTTAAAACATCAGCAAAATCCCTTTGGCCTATAATGTGGAACAATTCAATATTTTTGTTCTCAAACATTTGAATATTTGAAATTATCGCCCGATTGATAGCCCGCGCGCCTTGGCTTCCTCCGACTATTAGCACATTCCTTCCAGGCGCTTCCTTTCTTTTGATCCCCCGGATGCTTTGCCTTACAGGGTTCCCGGTAACTATCCCGTTGATATATTTTTTTGAAGCATTATAAGACAATGCCGTCCCATACGAGATCTTCGACAGCATTCTTGAAACGATCCCCGGCAGCACATTCTGTTCCTGGAGGATTAGTCTGATCCCGAACAATCTTGCGGCGATCGCCACTGGAAAACTTACATATCCTCCCGTTAGGACAACGCGGTCCGGCCTGAAGCGCAAGAAAATAATGATGCTCTGCAAAAATCCGACCAAAGCCGCAAAAGGGGCGGATGCGGCTTGAAATGAAATTTTTCTTATTATCCCGCGGGCGAATATCCTCTCAAACTTAAAGCCCTCTTTATCAAAAAGTGTCTTTTCGAGATCGGTCATTCCGCAGATAAAGAGCACATTATTTGCTTTGTCCCTAGACATGATCTCTTCGGCAATTGCAATTCCAGGATAAATATGCCCGCCAGTGCCACCGGCCGCGATCAAGACTTTCATTTCTTAAGCCTTGAGATATTTGCGATGATCCCGACGGAGAAGAGATTGATTATCATCGCAGTGCCTCCGTAACTCACAAAAGGAAGAGGTATCCCCGTCGTCGGTATAAGTCCGACTACGACCAGCAGATTCAGGGCCGCCTGGACAAAAAACATTAAGATAAGCCCAAATGCCAGAAGCGATGAAAAGCTATCAGGGGCGTTCTTTGCGATATGCATCCCCCGCAAAAAGAACAGGACAAATATCAAAAGCAAAGCAATAGCCCCTATGAAGCCAAGCTCTTCGCACAATACCGCAAAAATGAAATCCGCGTATTGCTGGGGGAGATAATAGAATTTTTGCCTGGAATTGCCAAGCCCCAGCCCAAATATCCCGCCGGATCCGACCGCGAGCAATGATTGGATAATATGGAAACCAACGCCAAGTGGATCCTTCCAAGGGTCAAGATAAGCGACAAGTCTCTTTAGCTTATACGGCGAAAGGATGCTTATTATAAGAACAGCAAAAGCGCCGACAGCCGCAAGTACCGTAAGATGTGCGATCCTTGCCCCCGCAATAAATAGCATGATAAATGACGTGCCTAAGATCGAAAGCGCAGTCCCAAGATCGGGCTGTTTTATGATTATCGCGACAACAAATATCAAGATCAATAGGAGAGGCAATAAACCCTTCATAAAATCACCGACTTTATCCTTGATGTTTGACAGCGCCATAGAAAAATACAGTACCATAGCGAACTTGACGAGCTCGGACGGCTGAAATGAAAATAGGTACAAATTGAGCCACCTTGTGGCTCCTCCGAGAGTTGTGCCGAATCGCGGTATAAAAAGCATGAACAGGAAGAACACGGACAAGGAAAGAATGGGAAGCGCAAATCTTTTAAGCTTGGGCATTTCGAGGTTCATTGCCAGGACAAAGGCAAAAAACCCTAATATCAAATATAAAAGATGGTGTTTCAAATAATAAAAGCTGTCCCCGACTTTTATCCCCATGACCGGGCTTGAAGAGAAGATCATTATCGTCCCAAAAAGTATAAGCGCAAGCGTCAGCGCCAAAAATGGCTTATCGGCTCCGGGTCTTTTTTTCAAAGCTTCGCCACCAGTTCTTTGAACCGCCGCCCGCGATCCTCAAAATCCTTGAACATGTCAAAACTTGCGCATGCAGGCGATAACAGGATGAAGTCGCCAGGAGATGCGCTGCCATACGAAATCCGGACAGCCTCCTCCAAACTAGAAGCTTTTTTTATCCCGGCAAATCCGACCTTGGCCAGGCCTTCTTCGAACCTGCCCGAAGCTTCGCCTATCAATATTACAGTTTTAACCGTTTCCTTGATCAGGCCGTTCATCTCTACAAGATCGGTGTTCTTATCCCTTCCGCCCAGAATAAGCACGATGTTTTTCTGGTCTCCTCTTAGGGCGCGAAGCGCAACGATAGTCGAATCGGGATTCGTGGCTTTTGAATCATTATAGAATTTAACGCCTTTCTTTTCGATGAAATACTCGATCCTATGCTCGACGCCCGGGAATTCACGCAGAACTTTTGCTATTACATCATTTGAAACGCCGGCCAACTTGGCTGCCAAGGCGGCCGCCATCGCGTTTTCAATGTTATGTTCGCCTTTTATCTCGATATCGGAAATTGAAAGAGGAATCACTTCGCCGGCATATTTTTTCGAAAATGGCACATGCCTTGCTTCTGACCTTTCAATTAATTTCACGACAAGAGGATCTTCGGCATTAAAAACAAGATAATCCGTTTTTCTTTGGTTCAAATATATCCTGGCTTTTGCCGATGCGTATTGGCCCATGCTCTTATGCCTTGTTAGATGATCAGGAGTTAAATTCGTGATGACGCTTATCCATGGCCTGAAAGTTAAAATAGTTTCAAGCTGATAACTGCTAATTTCGGCTACAATAAAATCAAGTTCCGTGTCATCGATTGAGACCAATGGAGTTCCGATATTGCCGGCTAATGAAACCTTTCTCCCCGAAGCTTTAATGAATTCATAAATGAGAGTTGCTGTAGTTGTTTTCCCATTCGTTCCGGTAACAGCAATTATCGGCTTAGTAAAAAACCTGAACGCGAGTTCAATTTCTGAAATAACAGGGATATTCCTGCCGCGCGCCTTTTTTAAAATATCAATATCGGGATCTATCCCCGGGCTTAAAACGATCAATTCGGCCTTTTCAATGCTTTTTTCGGTTTTTTCGGCGGGAGAAATTTCGACAGCTAAAACCTTCGCGCCTAAAGAGGATAATTTTTTCGCGGTCGCAAAGCCCGATTTTCCCAGGCCAAAAACAGTGACATTTTTTTCATTCCAATTTGTCATAACAAAAATACTCCTATAATGCTTAATATAGCTTGTACAGACCAAAATAAAAGAACGACCTGCATTTCCGAAAATCCCAAAAGCTCAAAATGATGATGTAAAGGCGCCATTTTGAAGACGCGCCTTTTCCATAGTTTATAGCTTATTACCTGTATTATAACAGAGAGCGCTTCAACTAAATATACCCCGCAAACAACAATGAGGACCAGCTCATGATGGCTAATTATCGCGAATCCGGAAAGAGCGGCCCCTATCCCCAAAGATCCGGTATCGCCCATGAAGATCATTGCTTTCGGAAAATTAAAAAACAAAAAACCGAAGATCGCCGCAATAAATACAAGGCTCAATGCCGCACCGCCTAACAACCCATTCAAATAAAAACTGATAAAGAATGGAACAAATGCCAAGATTGATGTTCCGGCAAGCAGTCCGTCCAAGCCATCCGTCAGATTTGCCGCATTTGCGGCGCCAATTATTATAAAGATCAAAAACAAGAAATATATGGCGGGATTAACGGCCCAATAATTAGTAATATTAATTATATAAAAAGCAAAACAGGCTGAAAAAATAGTTTGAAGGATTATCTTTTGCCAGAAAGTCAGCCCCAAGTTCCTACCCTTAAATACCTTAACAAAATCATCGGTAAACCCAATAAATGAAAATCCTAAATACAATAGAAGCACGGGAATATATTTCATATCGATTGTTAATAGCGAAAGGATAAGAACAATTGGAACAAACCCTATCCCGCCCATTGTAGGCGTCCCGCTTTTTATTTTGTGGCTTTGAGGCCCTTCCTCCCTTTCGATTTGTTTGAACTTATACTTTGTAAATAGTTTAATTAATAGATAAGTAACAAGAAATGACGCAGAAAAAGCTTGGACAAAAAGATAAAAAAGAGGAAGCATATAAAGAAATTATATCATAAAAAAAGCCCTCCTTCGCTCCGTCCTTCGCAGTAGCATTGCTACGGAAGAGGACTAAAGCTCCGGAGAGCTTATTTATATATATAAATACTATTATTTCTTAATAGTATATCCAATTTCGGCGATCAAACCCAAGCGGGTATCATAACCGGCTTCGGCTACAATATTGTCGCGAAGGCTGGTCGAAACTGTTACTCCAACGCCTATGCCTGCCTTATCAGAAAGAGTAGGACCGACGCCAAGCTTAACTAGTTCGGAATAGCTGGAATAATTAACGCCAAAATCCGCATAAATATTATTCCTAAGAGGCATTTTGCCGGATACTCCTAGATTCACGAGAGAATATCCGCTTCCGAATCCATAGCCCAAATTGCCGACAATTGACAAATTATCCTTGACTTGCTTTTCGGAGCTAATAGCTATCATTCCGGCTCCCCCGCCTAAACCTGCTTTGGCAAAGATCGGCATTCCCGATGATGGTCTTACGGCCTGTGGCGCAGGCGCAACAGGAGCGACTGATAGCGCAGGAACATCAACAGGCGCCGCAGCTGGAGCAACAGCAGCTTTCTTAGCTGGTGCAGCCATAGCTATTGAAGAAAGGACAAAAACAAGAAGAACCATTAATAATAAACTTTTTTTCATATTTCACCTCCTTATTTTTACAAATATAACCTTGCACCGCTATAGAACAAAGCCGAAGAAGCCCCAAGACCTGTTCCTGCCGCAGTCCCTGACCCGATTCCAAATGTCGACACGCCGCCAGCTGTTGAAAATTCTAGAACGGTCAGATCAGCCAAAACTGATAAATTGCTTAACAATGCATACTCAACGCCAACAAAGCCATTTATAGTTATAGAAGAAGTTGCGGCTGCCGCATATGCCGGGTTAGTCGCAATCATCAGATTTCCGCCAGCCTTTGCCATAACATCGCCGATTTTTAGAAGATCAAATTCTAATCTCCCTAACAACCCGATATTTGAATTCGCCCCTGCAGCATTCGTCCCATAAGCTATCCCTAAATCGCCGGATATCGCAGGGTTAAAGCGCATGCCTCCTGTAATAATAGTCCCAAACCCTCCCGGAGCGGCTTGGCTCATTAACCCTATTCTCAATGAATTGGAAGGTTTTACACTATCTGAAGAAAGGATCAGCGGAACAGAGGTTTTTGCGGCGGCAAATGAAACGGAAACCAATAACGAAATCAAAACCAAAGAAACAAAGACTTTTTTCATTTTTTACCCCCTTATTTTTATACCGAATGCGCTGGCTGGCGCATATGAACATCCAATTTGTCTTCGACTCTTTTGATGCTGTCTTTAAACTCCACGCGCAATTCATCTACACTATTTTCAACGCCAGAAAGCCTGTTTTCAATCGCAGGCAGTTTTTCATCTTCAATTCTCTTGATTGCATGATTGGTAAAAGTTAATTCCTGCTTCAATCCTTCGTATAATCCTGTAAGTTTATCTAATTTATTTATTATCCCATCATATTCTTTGGAAATCATTTTTACTTCCCCTTAATTAAATTCAAAACAAAATCGGCCATGATATCTTTGCAGCCAAGGCCGAACATTTTATTGTGCATGTTTGTTTTTGTGTTTAATTGATGCCTGCCTGTCTTGATAAAGCAGGACACACAACAATACCACTCCAACAACCAAAACAATTATCATTGTCAATAAGCTATAATCCATCAGCATCCTCCTCTAAAGATTTCTTCGGTTCTGAAAAAACTGCTATTGCGGAAGTTACTGCCAGCAATAATATGCCGACAATAAAGACCAATAAATTTATCCCTTTTCCGGAGACCATTTGCCCGATCACGAGCAAGCCGAAAATAATCCCCGAAAAATTAATAAACAGCTTGGATATTATTTTTCTTCTCGAATCAGATATCATCTCAATTTTTACTTCCCCTTAATTAAATTCGAAACAAAATCGGCCATGATATCTTTGCAGCCCAACCCGAAAGCGATCGCAACGGCTAAGCCTAATGCGCCGATAATAACACCAATACTCGGTACAAGCAAGGCTGCGCCGATCCCAAGCTGCTCCAAAGCTAATAGAAAAGCCATGATGACTGTCACATATTGGATAAGGCGGGCAATTGTTTTAGCCCCTGGAAGGCCGAAGTTTACAGTCACAACGTATACCAGGCTCCCGAACAATATCGCAAAAAACGAGCCCAGGCTTAATACGATTGCGGCGATCAGAATAAGCGATAGGGATGAAAATATTTTTTCAATGGCTGACTCGACGGGAAGGCCCGACATAAATGCAACGGCAACAATCAACAAATAGATAACTATCCAATAAATAAAAGTCCCGACTAATTCGGAGGGTTTCTTTTTTACTTCGCCTTTTTCGAGTATCGAGTTGAATTTAACGGTTTTTAAAAGATCGTCGAATTTTAAAGCTTGCAATGTAAGTATTGCGATCTTTTCGAAAAATTTGGCAAGCACAAAACCGATTATGAGGGCGGCTAATCCATAAAATACATTAAGCAGTTGGACCGAAGTCTTTTCGAGGAACGGGAACAAAGACTCTATTTGTATCATAATTCCACCCTTTTAAAGGATTTAGACCAACCCAAGGCCAAGGAGCAAAGAAACAACCATGAAAATTATCGCCGATATCGTCGTGATCCTGTCCAATCCTTCTTCCAAACCCTTAGGAGTTCCGAAAAGCTTGGCTGCGCCGCCTATGCCGCCCAGGCCCTCGCCTTTTGCTGAATGGAGCAATACCGTTAAAACAACAGCTATCGCTGACAAGATCTGAATAATGATCAATAAAGCTTTCATTTTTTTAATATTAGCATATCGATTATTGTTGTCAAGGAGAAATGGCGGCGATCGGCATCAAATATTTTTTTTGGGCGATCTTATCCTCGCTTTGGCGATCTCAACGATGATCGGTACAATAGATAGAATGATTATGGCAAGAATAACAAACGAAAAGTTTTCTTTAATGCCTGGAAGATTGCCAAAAAAATACCCCAAAAGAACAAATCCAAATACCCAAACAAGCCCTCCGGTTGCGTTATAGTAGATGAACTTTAAATAATCCATCTTGCCGATGCCTGCCACAAAAGGAGCAAAGGTCCTGATTATCGGCAAAAAACGGGCCAAGAAGATGGTTTTGCCGCCATGTTTACTGTAGAATTTCTGGGTTTGATCGATATGGTTTTGATTGATCGGGATGTTCTTGTTATCGACTATGCTCTGGCCAAAAAATCGCCCGATCCAGTAGTTAACCGTATCGCCAAAGAAAGCGGCGGCCCACAGCAAAAAAAGCAAAAAAACGACATTAAATGAACCGATCGCCGAAAAAGCCCCGGCCGCAAAAAGGAGGGAATCCCCGGGCAAGAAAGGAGTAAATACAAGTCCTGTTTCAGCGAAAACTATTGCGAACAAGATCGCATAGGAAAAGGCCCCGTATGCCTTTATGATCTCACCCAAATGAGCATCGATATGAAGAATAAAGTTCAATAATGACGAAAATATTTCCATATAACTATTATTAAATGGAGCTGATCGGGATCGAACCGACGGCCTCGTCGTTGCGAACGACGCGCTCTCCCAACTGAGCTACAGCCCCCTATTTATCTTGCAAACAAGCAATACCTGGAAGCGTCTTTCCCTCAACAAATTCCAAAGATGCGCCGCCGCCGGTTGAAATATGAGTTATCTTGTCAGCTAAACCGGATTTTTCGATCGCCGCGACAGAATCCCCGCCGCCAATGACGGATACCGCGCCATGGCTTGTAGCTTCGGCAACCAGTTTTGCAATTCCAAAAGTTCCCTTCGAGAATTTATCAAATTCAAATACACCCATTGGACCGTTCCAGAAAATAGTTTTTGCTTTTTTTATCGAATGGCTGAATTTTTTGACGGTTTCGGGCCCTATATCCATGCCCTGCCATCCGTCTGGAATTCCGCCGCGGGTTACGAGCTGGATATTGGCATTGGCATCGAATTTGTCGGCGCAAATATGGTCGATCGGAAGCAATATCGTCTTATTAAGATCGATCGCTTCTTTTAATATTTCTTTGGCAACACCGATCTTATCTTCTTCGACCAAAGAATTCCCTACGGAAACATTCCTCGACCTGAAGAATGTATACGACATCCCGCCCGCAATGATCAATGTATCAATTTTAGGCAATAGATTTTTTATAACATCGATCTTGCTTGATATCTTGGCTCCGCCCAATATCGCGACATATGGATGCGCGGGACCAGAAATAAGCTGCCCCAAGAATTTTATTTCTTTTTCGATCAAAAATCCGGCATAGCCCTTTAAATATTTTGTGACGCCTACAGTTGAAGCATGCGCGCGGTGCGCGGTGCCGAATGCGTCGTTTACATATATATCGGCCAAAGAAGCGAGCTTCTTGGCGAATTCGGGATCGTTCTTCTCTTCTTCTTTGTAGAAACGGACATTCTCAAGCAATAAGACATCGCCGGAATTCAATTTTGAGACAGAAGCTTCAACAACGGGGCCGATCGAGTCTTGTACATATTGGACGGATCTACCCAAGAGTTCAGAAAGTTTTTTTGCAATAGGCCCCATCCTCAATTTATCTTCAGGGCCTTTTTTCGGGCGGCCTAAATGAGATACAAGTATTATTTTGGCTCCGCCATCGGCCAAGAACTTGATCGTTGGAAGAGATGCCGTGAGCCTGGTATCGTCTGTAATATTTTGTTTGTCATCCTGGGGAACATTATAATCGACCCTGATCAAAACCTTTTTCCCACGAAATTCACCCATATCACGGATCGTTTTCTTAGACATTTACTTGCTGGCAATCATCTTTATAAGATCGACTACTCTGCAAGAATAGCCCCATTCATTGTCGTACCATGAAACAATTTTGAAGAATCTCTTCTCGCCTTTTAAATTATTCTGCATGGTAGCTAGCGAATCATAGATCGAAGACCGGTTATCATGGATGAAATCCGTTGAAACAACTTCTTCGCTCGCATACCCTAAAAATCCTTTAAGGTAAGTTTCGGAAGCTTTTTTCATCAGCGCGTCGATCTCTTCGATGGAAGTATCTTTTTCCGATCGGAAGGTAAGGTCAACAACCGAAACATCGGCTGTCGGGACCCTGAAAGCCATACCGGTAAGTTTTCCTTTGGTTTTTGGAAGCACTTCCCCTACCGCTTTTGCGGCGCCTGTTGTAGACGGGATAATATTAATCGCAGCTGCACGGCCGCCTCTCCAATCTTTTTTCGACGGGCCGTCAACTGTTTTTTGGGTTGCGGTATAAGCATGGATCGTTGTCATAAGTCCTGTCTCAATACCGATACCTTCGTTCAAAAGAACGTGGACCAAAGGAGCCAAGCAATTTGTCGTACATGAAGCATTTGAGATCACGTGGTGCTTCGATGGGTCGTATTCTTTGTCGTTAACGCCCATGACGATCGTCTTTCCGTCACCTTTGGCTGGAGCCGTGATTATAACTTTTTTGGCTCCGGCTGTAATATGTCCCTTAGCTTTTTCGGCATCTTGGAAAAGGCCCGTCGATTCGATGACGTAATCAACGCCATGGTCTTTCCAAGGGATCCCGCTTGGATCCTTTGCGGCCATTAAGCACTTGATCTTGCTTCCGTTTACAACAAGGACATCTTCTCCCTCGGTTGTTATAGCGCCTTTGAATCTTCCGTGGATCGAATCATATTTCATCTGATACGCGAAATATTTCGCATCAGTACAAATATCTACAACCGCAACTACGTCGATCTCGCTGCCTAATACTCCCTTCTCAACCATTGCATGGAGCACTTGGCGGCCGATCCTGCCGAAACCGTTTATCCCGACTTTAACCTTAGCCATTTTTTACATCCCCCTCACTTTTTTTAAATTATATCATTATTTGCGAAAAACCGTCAACTATTCTATAATCTTTCGCATGGAAAACTCCCCGTGGCGGATATTATTTATAGCTACCGGCGCTTCATTATTATTGTTACTGTTCGTATATTTCCTTATCCTTCCAAAATCTGAAAAATCACAAGGAACGGTCGAAAAAATAGCCGTTTTCAAGAACACTCGCGTTTCCGGCCGCGAAAACGGGAAAAAAGCGTGGGAATTTTCGGCAAAAAGCGGATGGGCCGAAAAAGACAACCAGATGACCTATCTTGAAAATGTGACGCACGGAATTCTTTACAAAGACGGAAAAATCATCACAAAAAACCTTACCGCTCCAAAAGTTAAGGCCAACCCAAGCACGAAAGTGATCGAAGCTTTTGCCGAGAACAAAAAGCAGATCAAAGCCCATATCTCTTTCAGGCAAAGGGACAAAGACAAGGACAATGACCGGAATTTCGCTTCGATCAGGGCGGATTTTTTAGCCTACGATCCGAACGCAAAAAAAACAAGCCTCAACGGGAACATCAAGATAAGAGAAAAAGAAATATCGTTAAGCTCCGATTCTATGGAAATCGACAATGAAAAAGAAACATCCGATTTTGCAGGCAATGTCTCAATCGACCGCAAGGATGTTTTTTTGAGATGCCGCCTCCTGCATTATGATTCAAATGAAGAAAAGCTGAACGCGGAAGACGGCGTCAGGTCGATCATAAAAGGAAAACAAAAGACTTATCTTAACAGCAAAAAAATGTCTTTATATTCCGACGACAAAAAAGATGTCGAAGCAAGCGGATTAATCGAAGTGGTACAGGGCAAAAAAAGCGCTGTGGCAAATGAAGGGAATTATAACAAAGAAACGGAAAAAATATTATTAAAGGGTGATGTTCGCGCAGTGATTACAAAAGGAAGAGCGCTTTTAAAAGAAGGAACCATCAAAAAGCTCAAAAATCCAGATGCGAAAACTTTATTGGAAGAAAAAACTTTTATAACTTCCGATACTTTAACCATGTCGACAATAAACGGCGATGCTAAAGCGGATGGAAATGTCGTTGTACATCAAAAAGGCCGCGAGGCAAAAGCGGATTCAGCCGATTATTCCGATTCGACCGAAACGATCATGATGGTCGACAATGTCTATCTTAAAAAAGATAAAGATTGGATCAAGAGCAAAAAAATAATCATTTCGGTCAAAAACGAGACTTTTGACGCGATAGGCTCGGTCGAAGCAGAGTTTAAGATAAAGAAATAATTTACATGTCATGCCCGACCTGATCGGACATCCAGATTTATGAGCGAGCGGCTTCTAGCTTCTTAACACGGCTATCCAGATTGTCCAATCTTGAGTCCTGATCTTTATCTTTTGCAAATGCAAAAACCCTATCTTCTCGGGCTTTCTCCAATTCTTTGATAATTTTATCCTGACCTGTTAGCACTTTATCAAATCCAGCATTAACCCTGAATTCAAGGCTATTGACTTTAGATTCGAGTCCTCCAACCTTGGACTCAAGCCCCTTGAAATCTTCTTTTGTAGCAAATGTCTCTTTTAATATCTCTATATCTTTTTTTGTTATAGCCATGATTGATAGATTTTAGCCTTTTACAATTCTCGCGTCAAGCAATTATTTGACAATACTATCAGCTTGCTGCCGGGTCATCCTCTGCCGCCTTTCTTATTTTTTCTTCCATCTTCTCAATGTCCATGAGGGTCTCGGTCTCGGCGATCTGGAGTTCAAGCTTCAGGTGCACGAGGTCAATTTCCGCGTCAGGATATCCCTGCGCTTTTTGAGAAACCATCCGCCATTTTTCATTGGCTCTGCTGATTTTAGCCAGGGCTTCAGATTTTATTCTCTCAAAATCAGCTTCGAACTCATGTTTTTCCATCGCTCTCCTCCACCATCCTCAACTTTTCTATCATCTCCGCAACTTTTTCTTTTGCTTCTGTAGTCTTTCTCGATTGAAGTTTGACTTTAATAGTTAAGATATCGCTCTCTTTAACTTCCGGCAAAAAGCTTTTAGGGAAATCAACGGCATCCTGTTCTTCTTCGCCGATCAAAAGGACGGCTTTGCTCCCTTCTATCCTATCAACGATCGCCTTAAATTTAACTTCTTGTTTCATAATTTACTCCTGAAAATGACCAATTTCCAATGACCAACATTGTTTCGCTTCGCGATAATAATATAATAAATACATTGTTGGGATTTGGTCATTATTAATTGGTCATTAGAATATAAGTTTCTGCCTTCTCATCGCAACGCTTTGTATTATCCCGAGCAAGATCATATTTACAATAAGCGATGTCCCGCCAAAACTGACATAAGGCAGAGGGATCCCGACAACGGGCATGACGCCAAGGACCATCCCGACCGAAACAAGCGTATGGAACCCGATCATGACAGACGCGCCTGCAACCAGTATCCCCCCAAAAAAATCCCTTGCGCCATCGGCAATTAAAAATGCGCGCCGTATCATTATTACCAATGCTGCGATGACGATCACGGAGCCGACCAGACCGAACTCTTCTGCAACTGCAGAAAATATGAAGTCAGAATGCTGTTCTGGAATAAAATGAAGCTGGGTCTGCGTCCCGTGAAGGAACCCTTTTCCAAAAATTCCGCCGGACCCGACTGCGATCAAGCTTTGCAGGGTATGATAACCGGAGCCATGAGGGTCAATCCCGGGATTTAAAAAAGAAATTATCCTTAATCTCTGGTATTCCTTGAGCATCCCCCAGATCATCGGGAACACTATCCCTATGCCGATGTTTATACCCATTATGACCAGAAGATCAAAAAAATTGACCCTGCTGAAATAAAGAATGAACCACAATAAAAAAATGTAGAATATCCACAAAAAGATGTTCGGCCGCACTATGACGGAGATGATCGGGGTCAATACCATTGTAAGCGTGATCCCGGATGTCTTGTTCCAAATAAGCATCCCCAGGGTGATCGCAGCGATAACAAGCGCTGTGCCGAGGTCTGGCTGCTTGAAAATCAAAATAAAAGGGATGCCCGAGATCAAGGCTATAGGCCAGATCGGAGATCTTTCTTTTTTAAAGTCAAAAAAAGACGCAAGAACCAGGATAATTGAAAGTTTTGTCAGCTCTGATGGCTGGAAAGAAAGCGCCCCCAAATATATCCATCTTTGCGCTCCAGACACCGCACTACCCTTGAACAAAACAAATATCAGAAGAAGAGTTACAATGATATAAAAAGGGATCGCGATAACTTTCAAATGCTTGTAGTCTAGGTAGGCAAAAAAAGCTAAGCCTGCAAGCCCGACCAAGAATGCTGAAAATTGCCTTGAAACAAACTGGAAGGCCGAAGCGCTGTTTTTAAGGTCGCCGCTGAAGTTCACCGAAAATATGGCAAGGAAACCCACGGCAATAAGAAAAAAAGCGCAGCACCAAATTGTCTTATCGGAAACACGGAGCATTCTCAAACTTATCATTGCAGGAGTTCGAGGGTCTTAAGCATCGCACGAGCTTTATTCATTGTCTCTTCGTATTCTTTTTCGAGTATCGAATCGGCAACAACGCCGCCGCCTGCCTGCACATAGGCCTTTCCGTTCTGCATTAAAATCGTGCGGATCGCAATGCACATGTCCATTTCGCCGGTAAATGAAAAATATCCTATCGCCCCGGCATAAGGGCCGCGTTTTTTATTTTCAAGCTCGTCTATTATTTCCATAGCCCGGACTTTTGGCGCGCCCGAAACTGTTCCCGCGGGAAAAGACGCGCGGATAAGATCGAATGCATCCTTATCTTTGCGCAATGTCCCTTCAACATTGCTCACAATATGCATGACATGGGAATATTTTTCGATCGACATTAGGTCGGTGACTTTGATGCTGTCTTTATCGCAGACGCGGCCAAGATCGTTGCGAGCAAGATCGACAAGCATTATATGCTCCGCTCGCTCTTTTTCGTCAGCCAATAATTCTTCGGCCAATCTTTTATCTTCTTTCTCGTTTATTCCTCGAGGCCTTGTCCCTGCAATAGGTCGGACTACTGCTTCCCTGTCCTCCAGCCTTACCATAACTTCGGGTGAAGAGCCTGCAAGAGTTACTTTTCCGAATTTAAGGTAGAACATATACGGGGACGGATTAAGTATCCTCAATATCCTATAAACATCAAATGGATCGCCTTTAAATTCCGTTTCAAATCTTTGCGACGGAACCACTTGTATGATATCCCCAGCCCTGACATACTCTTTCGCTTTCTCGACAACTTTTTCATATTCTTCTTTTGTGAAATTGGAGATTGTTTTTAACCCCCTTTCATTCTCCCCCTTAATAAGGGGGAGATGTCCCGAAGGGACAGTAGGGGTGGGCTTCTTTAGCTTCTTTTCCAATGCCAAGATCTTTTCTCGCGCTTCATCGTAAGCCTTTTCCGGATCGCCTTTAATATGAGCATTGGAGATCATCAATATTTTGTGCTTCACATGGTCGAAAGCTAGGATCGTATCTGTCAGCATGAATTCCATTTCGGGGACTTTCAGGTCATCGGGATTTTTATCGGGTATATTTTCAATGTGCCTTATCGCATCATAATTAATATGGCCGACAAGCCCCCCGTGGAAGCGGGGAAGCCCCTGGATTTTTACCGGCTTATACAGAGTGATGATCTTTTTTACTTCGGCAAATGAATCTGTATCCCCTGTGAACTTAAAAACCTTGGAGGGGTTTAATCCCAGGAATGAATATCGCGCTATGTTCTCGCCGCCCTCGACCGATTCGAACAAGAAAGCGTATTCATCACCCTCTATTTTCTTGAATGCCGAAACAGGGGTTTCCATGTCTGCGACAAGTTCTTTGTACACGGGGATCAAGTTCCCCTGCTTTGATAATCTTACAAATTCTTCTTTACTTGGATAAAACATTTCTTTTCCTCAATATCGCTTCGGCAATTATTATATCTTCGGAAGTCGTTACTTTAATATTCTCGTACGAACCCATGACCATTTTAACCTTTATCCCCAGATCTTCAACTAATTTCGAATCGTCAGTTCCTGCGCTTTTCGCGCTATCGTAAGCTTTTTTTATTATCTCATACTTGAACGCTTGCGGCGTTTGCGCCTGCCATAAAAAACTCCTATCTAGAGTTTTTAAAATTATACCTCCATTGGTCATTGGGACCTGCCTGCCGGCAGGCAGGTTTGCGTCATTGGTCATTTTAATTGTATCCTTCACAGGAACCCCAACAACAACAGCGCCAGAAGCTTTCGCCGCAGATATAGCTTTCTCGATTATGTCTTTTGTAATAAGAGGCCTCGCTCCATCGTGGACAAGAACGATATCCGTATCCGGTGATACAAATCTTAACCCGTTCCGGACCGAGTCCGTTCTTTCTTTTCCGCTAACGGCTATCGTCACCCCGAACCTCTTGGATCTTTCAATATTATCTCCCGCAACAACAAGAATTATGCCTGAAACCGATTTAACAGCTTTGAACGCGCTGATCGTCCATTCGATCATTGGACGGCCAAGCAACCCTAAAAACTGTTTCGGCCCCCCCATGCGCGTCCCCATTCCGCCCGCGGTTATAATAACGGCAGTTTTCATGTCAGCTTCTTAAAATGCTTTAAAAGTGGAGGCGTAATAAAAGTTGTAAGTATAACGACCAGCAG
Organism: Candidatus Saganbacteria bacterium; assembly: GCA_016223245.1. Classification (NCBI taxonomy): domain Bacteria; kingdom Bacillati; species Candidatus Saganbacteria bacterium. The sequence goes on from JACRPL010000013.1 coordinate 78,960, forward strand.
CATCGCAGAATAGAGTTCCTGGCTGATAATATTATGCGCAAGCCCGTATGCCGCGAAAACAAACCCCACTTCCCCCCTTGGGATCATGCCAACGCCGATCGCCAGTTTATTTAATTTTTCCAAAACAACGAACCCTGAAAGTATTTTGCCGATAACAGCAACCGCAAAAATGGCTGAAGCAAAAGTCAATATCGGATAATTCGAAGGATTTGAAAAGTTGAACAGGGAAAGATTGACCGCGACGCCCATCATAACAAAAAATATCGGGACAAAAATATCGGATACGGGCTTGACCTGGTTTTCAATATGCTCCTGGTGCTCGGTCCTCGACAGCACAAGCCCTGCCGCAAAAGCCCCGACGATCGGAGCCAGCCCCGCCGTTTGAGAAAAATAGGCCATAAGCATGCAAAATGAGAATGCGAACACAAAAAGCATCCCGCGCACGCGCATGCCATGGACAAATCTTAATATAAAAGGCGCCGCAAGATTCCCGATCACGACGGCGCCGAGAAGGAAAGACACGGCGACCGCAGTTATTTTTGAGATATTAAAGATCGACAATGACCCTGTCGAAATGATGCCGATGACAGAAGCCAAAATTATCAACCCGATGACATCATCGACAACGGCGGCCCCTATTACGATCTGCGCTTCTTTTGATCTTATTTTCCCGATATCTTGGAATACTCTAACTGTAATGCCAACGCTTGTTGCAGTAAGGGTCGCTCCCACAAAGACCGATTGTATCAGACTTAATCCAAAATAAGACGAAACTAGATATCCGAAAATAAACGGGAAAGCGACGCCAACGCACGCAACGGCCAGGGCCCAAAGCTTGACTTTCATAAAAGATTCGTAATCGGATGTGATGCCGGCCTCAAATAATAATATGATCGCCCCAAGCTGGGCTAAAACCAAAATAAATTCACTTGAACTGATAAGCCCTAATACGGAAGGGCCAATAATTATCCCCGCGACCAGTTCGCCTAGTACCGCGGGCTGCTTTACCCTTTCCGCAAGCTCCCCGCCAATTTTCGACGCAACCAATATATAGAACAAAGCCAAAAGGATACTGCCTATTTCCATATCATTCCCTCCTCAATTCAAGCATTTTTGGCGGTCTAGTTAATATCTTACACCCATTTTTCAAAACAAGCACCATATCTTCTATGCGCATGCCGCCCCATTTGCCCAAGTATATGCCTGGCTCGATCGTGACAACCTGGCCAGCTTTAAGTTTGTTCGGATTTTTCCCGTTGATCCTTGGCAGTTCATGTGTTTTGTACCTGACCCCATGCCCTGTCGAATGCCTAAAATATTTCCTGTACCCGGCTTTTTCGATAATCGAGCGGGCCGCGTTATCGACATCTTTGCAGACAGCTCCCGCTTTGACTTTTTTGATCGCCGCCGCTTGGGCCTTGAGAAGCAAATTAAAAATAAATTTATGCTTTTTTGTCGGTTTCCCCAAAAAATAAGTTCGCGTAATATCGGAGCGATAATCTTTGTACAATGCTCCGAAATCGAACATAACAATCTCATTCTTTTTTATAACCTTTTCAGTTGCAAAACCGTGGATAAGCGAAGACCGTAATCCCGAGGCGACAATTATCCTGAACGATTCTTTTTTTGCGTTGTGTTCCTTAAGCCGCTTTCTTATTTCTTGCGCAACATATTTTTCGGTGACGCCGGGCTTTAAAAATTCGGGGATCTGGTCAAAAACTTTCTCAGCGATCTTTATGGATCGCAAGAAGTCCTTCGGGATCACTTAATAAGCTCGTTAGCCGCCGTTAACCCGAGCAAATAACTGCTTAACCCAAATCCGGAAACTTGCCCTTTTGCAACTCCGGCAATAACGGACGTATGGCGGAACTCCTCGCGGGCATAAATATTTGAAAGGTGGACCTCGATCGTCGGTATCGGGATCCCCGCAACTGCATCCCTGATAGCAATACTATAATGAGTATAAGCGCCCGGATTGATGATAATCGCTTTGAACCCCTCTTTTGCGGCAGACCCGATCTTTTTTACTATCTCACCCTCGCCGGGAAGCTGGATGATTTCTAATTTGATATTCAGCCCGCGGGCCAAGTTTTCAAGAGAGACATTAATGTCGTTGAGCGTAAATTTGCCGTAGACATCGACTTCCCGTTCGCCTAAAAGGTCGAGATTCGGCCCATGGATGACTAGTATTTTATTCATGATATAATTCTAGCATCGCATGATAGATTTATCAATAATAATAGTAAACACCAACAACAAGAAGATCCTTCAGGAATGTTTGGGCTCGATCTTTAAAAATACGCACAGAATGTCTTTGGAAGTAATTGTAACCGATAACAATTCGAAAGACGGCTCACAAGAGATGATAAAAACTCTTTTCCCAAAAGTTATTCTGATCGAAAACAAAGAAAATGCCGGTTTCGTAAAAGCTTCAAACCAAGGCCTTAGAATAGCTCGCGGCCGTTATTCATGTTTGTTGAATGACGACACAATTACTAAAGATTCCTCATTCGACATAATGGTGGAGTTTATGGATAAAAACCAAAAAGCGGGGGCCTGCTCACCCAAACTATTGAATACGGACGGAACATATCAACATCAAGGAAGCTTATTCCAAAAGAAATTCTGGGAATCAAAAATACCGGTCGAAATTGATTTTGCGATCGGGGCTTGCCTGATGCTCCGGCGTGAAGTCATTGAAAAGATCGGGCTCATGGACGAAAATCTTTTCTTTTATAATGACGACCTTGATTGGTGCAAAAGGATAAAAAAAGCGGGATTTAGGATATTTTTTATTCCAAAAGCCGAGATCGTCCATTACGGAGGCTATAGTAGTAAACGAGTTTTCAATAGAAGATTATTTGTTGAAGGCTTCCGCGGCGGATTATATTTCACGAAGAAACATTATGGCAATATCGCATACCACTCCTACCGCTCCCTCCTTATCTTTACCCTTATCCTTTACTTGCCCCTATTCGTCCTGTCATTTCCCTTTAAGCGGGAGAAATTCGTTGATCGATTGCTCGCTTATTTGGATATAATAAAATTATCGGTATTGTCTGAAATCCCAGCCGCCATCTGAAATCCGCCCATATCTTTCGCGATATATATACATGGTACGAATACCCAGCCTTGGACAAAGTCCCCAAGTGCAAAGGCCCACTTGGCCGGGCAAGGCGCTTGTCGGTCAACAAGCGCCAAAAGCAACTTATGTCCCGCAATTTGCGATAGATAATATTGAAGTTTGGGCACAAGCCTATAAAAGTACTTCTAAAGAAAAAGATATCCAATTATTGGCCATAGCTTTTGAAAGGATGAATTTTTTCTACGCGTCTCTTGACCGCCCATTGCATATAAGCAATGTATTGGCAAAAATGGATATTGCCAAACTGCTGGTTTCATGGGGTTTTGGCCCAAAAGCCGCGGCTGCCGCATTGATTCAAGATCTTCCGATATCGCACAGGCCGGACATTGACACTGAAGTCGAAATGATCGCAAGCTCATACCACAAATTAGATTCTCTTTCGGCTAAAGCCCATGATTTCACAAAGATCGGAATAATACATACTATAAACATGTTGATCAACTCGGGAATTCGCCAAGATGAGCCTCGGGATGTTTGGGGACTTAAAGCGGCAAACGACTTTTACCGCCTAACGAACAGCGAAAAGGATTTGGTCCAAGATACTGCAAAAAAAACATTCTATATTCTCGGCCCTGCTCTAAAATTATTGGACCTTGAGCATATAGCATTACAGTTGGAAGATCTTGCTCTTTTCAGATTTGACCATTCTACATATATCGCGGCAGAAAGCGAGATCGCGAAAGTTACGGCCCGTGCAAGGGAACAAGCCTTTATCGAATTGGGTGAAATTTGCGAATTGGTCGCCGTTGAATTGTCATCAGCCGGCATAAGATCGCGGTTCGAATACGGGATAAAGACAGTCGCAAGCACGGTCAAGAAATTAAACAGGCCGAATGAAAAACTTACCGATGCCGCAAGATTCAGGATAATAATCGACGGGAAAAATGTAGACTGCAAAAAAGCAAGCGATATCGTGATAAAAGAGATGGATGGATTCGGGTTTACCGAAGATTATTCGGAAAGATATAATTATATCGATGGCGTGGTCTTAGGAAATAAAAGGGATACTAAGTACGACATTGGCAGCAAGCCTAACGGCTATGAATCCATCCATTTACTATTTCGCAACCATAGGATCGGAGCTGTTATCAGCATACAGATCAGGACCGAAAGGATGCATGAGGTTGCTGAAAAAGGGACTGCTTCCCATTCGTTTTATAAGTTCTCTATGGAGAGAACAAAACCTTCCCAAGCAGGGGGCCTTCTTGCGCCCTTTAGCGATACATACGCGATCAGCGCAAAAGGCACAGTATATAAGCTTATTGCATGCCCATATAAAAACAAGATCACTCTTTTAGACTTTGCCTTTGCCGTATCGCCAGTAACGGGATTGTATTGCCCGGAGTTTGTCGATGTCGAAAGATACAATGAAAAGACGGAACAATACGAGAATGCCAGGTTATCGGTATTCGAAGAATTAATGACCGGGGATATGGTCATAATTCCCGACATGCAAGAAAAAACCTCGAAAAGGCAAATTCCCCCGGGCAGGCGCGACAAGGTCGGAACGCTTGCCGCCCAAGTGATCATCCAAGCCGCCCAAAGGGATAGCTTTGATCCAACTGCTGTTGCAATAAGAAGCTCAAAGGTCATTGAGATCGGCAAAATGGCATTCGACCCGAAACTCCAAAAACTTGAAGCCTCGCTTGGGCGAGGTTTAAGGAATATTATTTTGCGCGAGCAAGGCAAAGATTCCGCGCACATTTTAGTCCTCCCGTCCGTATTAAGGGCGGCAAAATTATTAGGCCTGCAAAATGAGGACGGCCTTTATTTGGCGGCGGGATTATTGGGAAATCGCGACCAAATAGTTGATGATGCGATCGGGATCTTGTCAAATTCGCCGCTTGCGGCGGCTTACATATTAACGCCGGATGGAAATCAGGCGGATGTCTATATTCTTGCAAAAGACGTCCCGGGGATGCTCAACGATATCTTAAAGCATTTTAAAGAGTCGAATTTAAGCCCGTTATGGTTCATGACAAAAGAGATACCCGGCGGGAATATGACGCTTATTGTTACAAAAGTTACTTTGAAAAAAAGCCCATATGGCTCTTATGATCCTCAAGCGCAGATGATCGGATCATTATCCGACCTTAGGGATGTTTATGACGATAAAGCAGTAACTTATCCCGAAAGAAGAAAAGCCAGATCGTTCAAATTAACATTTAAGCTCCAAAAATTCGACATTGATATATTAATAAAAGTCCTTGGCAGAATCGCCGAAGCGGGAATAAACATCGGCCCATTCAGTATTGATCCGGAATATGCGCAAACAGACAAAGGGATAAAGATCAGGGGCTATTTCTGCGGATTGGAGGTTGAACTATCGCCCAATGCCGACAAAAGAACCGTGGATAGATTTTTCTCCAAGGTGACGGGCGGAATTAATACCAGCCAAGCCAGCAAATTTGTGATCTCGGCCTTATAGCGTGTCAAATCATCTAAGAACCTAACCGAAAGCGGGTATCGTTTTATCAACTAAAACCTGACCATAAGCCTCCTCTTCGTTTGCCGGTGATTTCTTGCCACTTCTCTGTCTTTTTGTTCTATAGGCCTTGTAAAGCGAATATATTTTCTCTTTCTTTTTGAGCCTAGGCGAACTTTTTTGGCTAGCTTCATGACCGGCTGGAA
>JACRPL010000014.1 GCA_016223245.1 Candidatus Saganbacteria bacterium
GTTCATAAGTCCGAAAGTTGTAACTCATCTTTTCCCCCTTTAATATGGTCTTTGTTCCTTCCTTTGCTACTATTTTACATTATATAGGGGGCTTATGACACAGGCTCTCAATATCATTTAATTTGTGCTTTCTCTCAAAAAAGAGCGCATAAAGATAAATCCGATAGAGAGAAACAAATACTTCGCGCTAACAAATTGTTGGAAAATCCCGGGAAGGCTTTCAAAAAATCAAAATTCATAAAGAACGCCGTAAACAACAAGCTGGAATTGAATAAAGAACTGATTGCAAAAACCGAATTGCTGGAAGGAATAAAAGCCTATGCCACAAATGTTTCAAATATTGCCCCCGAACTGTTAATATCTAAGCTCTAAAGATCTTTGGAATATTGAAAAAACTTTTAGGATAGCAAAGCATGATTTAGAAATTAGACCTGTATTCCTTTGGACAGAAATAGGCATAAAATCTCATATAGCTCTCGTATTTGTCAGTTTATGCATATCTAAATTTTTGGAGATTAAAGCTAATTCATCTATTGATGCAGTAAAAAGTTTGCTGTGGAAGGTATTTGACGCGGAATTGTTGGATAATGTCTCAGGCAGAACCAGAACAAAAAGATCCCCAATCCCCGAAAACCTTCAAAACCTTGAAAATAGCTTGTGATACATAAAAGAGAAAGTCAGGAAAAATATGAATCCGCTATAGCTTTCATAAGAACGATGCATTCGATCTTTGGAGATAATTGGAGAGAAAGAATGGTTGGCCTGCTTAAGGCCTCATCTGTTGAATCGGCGAGCTATCTTTCTGCAAGGATCGGCTATTAAGTCGCAGAGGGCTTGATATCAACCAAATTCAGTTGTACCGTTTCAAAACCGTTCCATAAGTTCGTAGCCAACGAGTAGGCGATATCATATGATAAAGTAGGTTTTAACATTTCCTTGAATTCGCCCATTCCAAAACCGATCGCTTCAAAAGTCTGGCTGCCGTTAGTAAATTTAATTTTAATATGGCTCCCTGTGTTCCCGACTAGTTTGATGTCAACCGGCTTCAGGTCGTAGCTTGCAAATATCGGTACGGGGTTTCCTTGGCCAAAGGGATCGAGTAACTTTATTTCTCTTGCTAAATTCAGCGTTAGCTGTTCAGGATTCAAATTTGAATCAACTTTGACTTTTGATGTGAAATTCATATCTAGATCGGCTGTAACTTCTATTATTCTTCTTTTGAATTCTTCTATTTTATCAGGAGCTATTTCAAACCCAGCGGCGGCCTCGTGCCCTCCAAAATCTGAAAATAGATCTCTACATGATTCGAGAACTTTAAAAATATTGAAATTCTCAATTGATCTGGCCGATCCTCTTCCTTCACCTTCGTTTATTCCGATCAAAATAGCCGGCTTGTTGAACTTATCGACAACGCGGGAAGCAATTATTCCAATAACTCCGGCATGCCAGTTTTCACCCGAAACAATTATTATTTTTTCCGATGCCAAATTGAGCCTTTCTATTTTTTCAAACACTTCTTTGCCCATTTGGTCGCCAACGCCTTGGCGTCTTATGTTCACTTTGTTCAATTCTTCCGCGTATTTCTTTGCGGTTGTTGGATCTTTTGAAATCAATAAATTCACAGAAAGGGAAGCATGGTCCAATCGCCCAGCCGCATTTATTCGAGGAGCCAAACCAAAATTAATATCCCTGATAGTCAGATCGTTCTTTAATCCCGCAACATCGCATAATGCTTTTATCCCGGGCCTTTTTCTACCATTTAATATGCCGAGCCCTTGTTTTGCCAGTATCCTATTCTCTGCATTTAAGGGAACAACATCTGCTATAGTGCCAAGGGATGCCAAGTCTAATAGGGAAGTAAGGAAAGAATTCTCGGCGATGCCGAAAGCACGAAGTAGGGCCCATGCAAATTTGAAAGCAACACCTGCTCCAGAGAGTTCTCTTGTTTGTGGATTATCAGAGAGTTTTGGATTAACATTTGCGCAAGAGTTTGGAAGTTTTTTTGGCGGCTTATGGTGGTCTGTAACAATAACAGCCATTCCTAACGAATTTGCTTCTTCTATTTCAATATAACTCGATATCCCGCAATCGACTGTAAGTATAATATTCACGCCATCCTCGTTCAATTTCTTTACCGCATCAATATTCAGAGAATAGCCTTCGCCATAGCGTGCCGGTATATAATATGTAGCATTTAATCCCAAGTGATTTAATGTCTCATATAAGATAGAAGTGCCTGTAACTCCGTCAACGTCATAATCGCCATAAACCGCGATCTTTTCGCCGTTTTTTTTGGCTTGAACAATTCTTTCAGCGGCTTTTTTTACGTCTGGAAGTCCAAAAGGGTCGGTTAAGTTAGAAAGGCGAGGGGCTATAAATGCTTGGGCTTCTTTTGGATCTTTAATGCCGCGGTTTAGAATGATCTGGGCAATAACTTGCGATACTTTCAGTTCTTTTGAGAGGTCAGAGCTGTGGGTTGGATCTTGTGGGTATAATTCCCACTTCTTCATCCCTTTTTAAGGAGCATTAACTTTTGGCCGAATTCGACTGGCTTTCCGTTTTCAGCTAATATCTTAACGATCGTTCCCGATACTTCCGATTCTATCTCGTTAAATAATTTCATAGCCTCGATAATGCAGACTACCTTTCCGTTTGTTATATGGTCCCCAATTTTTACAAATGCCGGCGAGTCGGGAGATGGCGCCGAATAAAAAGTCCCGACCATCGGTGATGTTATCGCGATAAGGCCATCCCGCCGTGCTCGCGCTTGATCTCGTATTTTGTCCCGCCTTCTTCAACGGATAATCCCGAGATCTCTTCGGTCTTAACGATCTCAATAAGTTTTTTTATTAATCCAAAATCTACCATTTTATGCCCTCCCTAAGTATTTGCCGTCTCGCGTATCAACTTTCAAAACATCGCCTTCATTTATAAAGAAAGGGACAGAAACAACAAGCCCTGTTTCCGTTGTTGCGGGCTTTCCGCCGGAGACCGTATCTCCCTTATAACCGGGTGAAGTTTCTGTAACTTTAAGTTCAACCGAAGTTGGAAGCGTTACTTCAAGCGCTTCGTCTTCAAGGAAAGCGATATTTACGATAAATCCTTCTTTGATATACTTTTCTGTCCCGCCCATAAGAACTTTGGATATCTCGATCTGGTTAAAGTTTTCCTGGTCCATAAAGTGATATGTATCGCCGTCATTATAAAGATACTGCATTGGGCGGTAGTCTATGTGAACATCTTCGACTTTTTCGTCGACATTGAATGTATTCTCGGAAATTGCCCCTGTCCTTAGGTCTTTCATCTTGACCCTGGCGCGAGCCTGTTGTGCCCACTTTATATGGTTATATTCTATGCATTTATACAACTTGTTGTTGTAAATGAATGCATTTCCTGCTCTAATACTTGTAATTGCAACTGCCATAACTCCTTTAATTTACTATAATTTGATAACTTTTGCAATAAGCGGAATGACAAGTGGTCGATTTTGAGCGAGTTTTATGGTACAATATAACCATGCGTAGATGGGTTTCTTTATTAATTATTTTTCTACTGCTTACTGCCTGCGGGACATCTTTTGCGAATTTATGTTCAAAAAACATCCATTCTTGCTGTGGCACAACAAATTATAGCCAATGCCATTTAAAATCGGTTGATCTTACGGATAATTCCAAAATCACATACGAGCCGATAACTGAAAATTATTTTATTTCTTCAAATGCCGATATTCTCGAGAATAACGATAGTGGTTTCAGTCGGATTATCGTAGATATTACGCCACAAACCGATAGCTCATTTTTATTGGCAGCTTCAAACGGTATCCACGCGCCTCCAACCGCATAAAATCTCCTTGTAATCAGTTTCAAAATTGTTACAATTCCCTTGGAGGATAAATATGCGTTATTGGTTCCTTGTTTTTTTAATTATAATTACAATAAATATTCCCGTAAATGCTGAAGAGCTGCCATTAACTAAAGCGTTAGACATTGCTGCTAAGAATAATCCTGATCTCCGATCGGCAAGAGCGGCCTGGGAGGCTTCAAAATCGAAAATCCCCCAAGCTTTAAGCCTTTCGGATCCAAAGATCGGCGTTGAATATGACAGTATTCCTGCTAATTCCAGCAATTTTTCGGATGGAATGAAAATGTATACAGCCGATCAGATGATCATGTTCCCCGGAAAGATATTCGCGGAATGGATGATGGCGCAAAATGAATCGAAGATGTTCGAGGCAAGATACCAAAAAAAGCTTCGAGAAGTCGTATCCGACATAAAATCCGCTTACTATGATCTTTTCGTTTTCGACCACTCGATACAAATTATTTCGCAAAACAAGGATCTTTTGCAAAGCTTTAAAAAGATCGCCGAATCAAAATATTCCGTAGGGCAGGTTACCCAAGCTGATGCTTTGATGGCTGCGTCGGAATATGCAATGGCCGTAAACGAATTGGAAAATATGAGAAATGAAAGGAATGTAAAGGCTGCAAGACTGAATTCCCTGCTTTTTAAGCCTGTCGACGCCAAGCTTGGAAATATTTTGCAAATTTCATTATCATCGATCGAAGGCTTGCCGAAATTATCCGAAATTGAAAGGCGCGCGCTAAATAACCGCCCCGAACTTATGGAAATGAAAGCCATGCTTGATATCAAAGACGCCGAGCAGTTAAAAAGTAAAATGGGATTTTTCCCGGATACAACTCTTGGATATAAAAAACGATCCGGCGACGGATATGACGTGATGTTTTCGTTCACGATCCCGCTTTATTTCTGGAAGCAGGGCTATCAACTTTCGGAAACCGGTTCGAACCGGGAATCGGCCGACTCCGCATATAAGAACATGGCAAACATGACAAGTTTCGAAGTTCGGGAATCGTATGTTATGGCGGAAAACGCGCAAAGGACAATGAAATTGTATGAAAATAAATTGGTCCCGCTCGCGGAACAAGCTTTGAAAGTTGGAGTATTATCTTATCAAGCAAATAAGATCGATTTCTCCACACTGCTCAATATCCAAAAGAATTATAGGGCTACAAAAGTTAAATATTACGAAAGCCGGGCTAATTATGGGAAAGCTTTGGCTATGTTCGAAAAAATTATTGGGAGGAATATAAATGATAATTAAGATTTTAAATGCCCTCACCCGCCTCTTCGTGAATAGTAATCATAAACCAATTTCCCCTCTCCCAGTGGGAGAGGGGTTAATAGGCTCAAGCTTCGAAACCAAAAAACTGGGTGAGGGATACGGACGGCTCGCGATATTGTTTAGTATTTCGATATTAGTGATTAGTGTTTTGATCGCTGGGTGTGTTTCTTCTAAAAAAGAAGATACCTCTGGAAAGAAGATCTTATTCTACCGCAATCCGATGAACCCGCAGATCACATCGAAAGTATTCATGAAAGACGAAATGGGCATGGATTATCTCCCGGTCTACGAAAAAGAAAAAGGGGAGGCCGAGGGCGAAATATCGATCGGACAGGACGAAGAGGCCCTTGTAGGTGTTGAAACAAAAAAAGTTGTACGACGCCCGCTTCATAAAGAGATAAGGACGGCGGGTATCGTTGCTAATGATCCAGACCTATTTGTTGCAGAGCAAGAATATCTTGGATCAATAGCTTTAAGCGACGAAGCATTGGTCGAGTCCGGCAAAAAAAGATTGAAAGTTTTGGGATTGAATGATGAGCAGATCGAAAAATTGGAAAAAGACGGAGAGGCGCAACAGAGTTTGATACTTCCATCGGATATGGCTTGGGTTTACCTTACGATCTATGAAAATGAAATGGGAAAGGTCAAGGTTGGATCATTTGTTGAAGTTGATACGGTCGCATATCCGGGCGAGATTTTTAGCGGGAAAATCGCCGCGGTTTCACCGGTGTTGGATCCAATGACGCGTTCGCTCAAAGCTAGAGCCGAAGTTTCAAACCCAGGCCATAAGCTGAAGCCAGGGATGTATGCCAATGCGGTAATTAATATTAATTTGGGCAATAGATTGGCAGTTGATGAAGAAGCGGTAATTAATACAGGAAAAAGGACAATAGTTGTTGTATCAAAAGGCAATGGTAAATTTGAAAGCCGTGATGTAGTTTTGTGGCAAAAAGCAGATTCGTATTATGAGGTTATATCCGGGCTGAAAGAGGGCGATATGATCGTCACGACCGGGAACTTTCTTCTTGATTCGGAGTCAAGATTGCGTTCCGGGAAAAAAGTGGAGCACCAGCATTAAGCAATGGCAAAATTAATCGAATTCATTATTGAATATAGCGCGAAGAATCGGCTGATAGTTTTTATCCTGGTAGGCGCTCTGGCGCTTGGAGGATTATTCGCCCTTAGAAGCGTTCCCCTTGACGCATTGCCTGATCTATCGGATACGCAAGTTATCGTTTACTCGCAATGGGACAGGTCGCCTGATATTATCGAAGACCAAGTCACTTATCCTATTATTACCTCTCTTTTGGGCGCGCCAAAAGTCAAAGCGGTCCGCGGTTTTTCGGATTTTGGATTCTCCTATGTCTATGTTGTTTTTGAGGACGGGACGGATATTTATTGGGCGCGATCGCGCACTCTCGAATATCTGAACAAAATAATCCCTCGGCTGCCTGAAGGCGTCAAAGTTGAATTAGGTCCCGATGCCACAGGCGTTGGGTGGGTTTTCCAATATGCATTAGTTGATACGACCGGTAAGAATTCGCTAGCCGACCTGCGCAGTTTTCAGGACTGGTACCTGCGGTATTATCTGCAATCGGTGCCGGGAGTTGCCGAAGTCGCGTCTGTTGGCGGATTTATCAGGCAATATCAGATAAACATCGATCCAAATGCCCTTCTTTCATACAACATTCCTTTGATGAAAGTTGTCGAGAATATACGAAAGAGCAACAACGATGTCGGGGGAAGGCTTGTCGAATGGAGCGGGACAGAATATATGGTACGCGGCCGCGGCTATATAAAAACCACGCAAGATATCGAAAAGATAGTTGTAGGAACCGGCATGAACGGCGAACCTATAACAATCGGCATGGTTGCGCATGTAGCATTAGGGCCGGACTTAAGGCGCGGCATTGCAGAACTTGACGGAAAGGGCGAAGTCGCCGGCGGCATCGTCGTTATGCGCCATAAAGAAAATGCGCTTGATGTTATCAATAGGGTAAAAGCAAAGCTAAAGGAAATTGAGCCGGGGCTTCCAAAAGGTGTGAAGATCGTAACAACCTACGATAGGTCCGACCTGATCAAAGCATCAATTGACACCGTACGCGATACCCTTATCCAAGAATTAATAATTGTAAGCCTTATGCTTATTTTCTTTTTATGGCATTTGCCTTCCGCGTTAGTTCCCATAATCGGTCTTCCGGTCGCGGTGCTTATAGCTTTTATTCCGATGAGCTGGATGGGCTTGACGTCGAATATTATGTCTCTTGGAGGGATTGTGGTGGCTATCGGCGATATGGTGGACGCTTCAATTGTTTTTGTTGAAAATGTCCACAAGCGTTTGGATGATTGGTTTAAGGGATTGCGCAAAGGCACTCGCGAAAGCGTCATGATCGAAGCGATGAAAGAGGTCGGGCCTCCTATCTTCGCATCTCTCTTGGTTATGGCAGTTGCCTTCATGCCGGTATTTACTCTTGTTGCACAGGAGGGTAGATTATTTAAACCCTTGGCATTCACAAAAAACTATTCCATATTATTTGCCGCACTGCTGGCAATAACTTTGACGCCTGCATTGATCATGATCTTTGTCCGAGGGAAAATCATTTCCGAGGATGTGCATCCTGTAAGCAAATTCTTGATCAAGTTATATCGTCCGATCGCGCTCTGGTCCATAAAGCATCGAAAGTTGGTCATAGTAGGTGCGATGATCAGCATTTTAATTACGGTTCCCGTATTTATGAAAATGGGGTCCGAATTTATGCCGCCTTTATATGAGGGAAGTATCCTTTATATGCCAACAACACTACCGGGGATCTCTGTTACCGAAGCGGGAAGGCTGTTAAAGATTCAGGATAAAGTTTTAAAATCTTTTCCTGAAGTGGAAAGGGTGTTTGGAAAAGCCGGAAGAGCCGGTTCTTCAACCGATCCGGCGCCTTTTTCGATGATGGAAACAACCGTGATCCTAAAAGATAAAAAATTGTGGCGGAAAGGCATGACATCGGAAAAATTGATCGATGAAATGGACCAAAAAATGAAGATCCCGGGTGTTTCAAATGCCTGGACCATGCCTATTAAAGCCAGGATCGATATGCTGACGACGGGTGTCCGCACGCCTGTCGGAATAAAAATATTCGGGGCGGACTTAAATGAGATCGAAAAGATCGGGACTCAGATTGAGCATGTATTAAAAGATGTCCCGGGGACAAGGAACGCATTTGCCGAAAGGGTTGCCGGAGGGTATTTTGTAGACTTTGATCTTAAGAGGGAACAGCTTTCGCGATATGGATTAACTGTCGATGACGCTAACATGATAATCATGTCGGCAATCGGCGGTGAAAATATTACAACTGTTATCGCCGGCCGCGAGCGATATCCGGTAAATATCCGTTATGCAAGGGAGCTTCGGTCCGAGATCGACGACCTAAAACGAGTGCTTGTGCCGACGATGAATGGCGCGCAAATACCGATCTCCGAAATTGCCGATGTGAATATCCGTTATGGCCCGTCAATGATCCGCGACGAGAACGGGATGCTTGCGGGCTATGTTTATGTTGATATAACAGGCCGAGATATTGGAGGCTATGTAAACGATGCAAAAAAAGTGGTCCGGGAAAAATTGTCGCTTCCCGTAGGCTATTCGCTTTCATGGTCGGGCCAGTATGAGTTTATGCAAAGGATAACCGACCAGCTTAAACTATTCATACCTTTGACACTATTTATTATCTTTATTTTGTATTATTTCACGTTCGGGTCGATTACAGAAACTTTGATCGTAATGCTTTCGGTCCCGTTCGCTTTGGTAGGCGGTATTTGGTATGTGTATCTATTGGGTTACAACATGAGTATCGCGATCTGGGTAGGGCTTATAGCTCTTGCCGGGGTTGCCGCCGAAACGGGATCTATAATGATCGTTTATTTGGATGAAGCGTATAAACGAAGGAAAGCAATGGGAAAAATGAAAACACTTTCCGATATTTATGAGGCTGTAATGGAAGGAGCTGTTTCCCGTTTGCGTCCAAAACTTATGACAGTTGGGGCAAATATTTTCGGACTTATGCCTGTAATACTTGCGGCGGGTATTGGATCTGATGTCATGAAGCGTATCGCGGCGCCGCTTATCGGCGGGCTTGTTTCGTCGACGATATTGACCCTAGTAGTTCTTCCCGCGATCTATACATTATGGAAAGAAAAAGAGGTGAAGTGAAATAAAATCTTTGAAAAAGTCGGATTGCGGAATGCCGGGAATGTTACTAAGGAGGTGAAATAAAATGAAAAATTTGTCCCGCTTCTTTAATATTATTAAAATTGTTGCGGGATCCCGTAAAACGGGAATAATTGTAGTTGTTATTCTTTTGATCGTTATCGGTGGATGGTTTTTATTTAATAATAGAGCTAGCCAACCTACAACTGCGAACCTGCAGAATATTGCTCCAGGGACAACCGAGCTAGTCGCTTGTCCTGTTACCGGAGAAAAAATTGCAAAAGATAAAGCATATTCAAAAGTTGAGTATAAGGGGAAAACATATTATTTCTGCTGTGCTGGGTGCCCAGAGAAATTTATGAAGAATCCTGAGAAGTATGTGAAGTAAGTTGATGGATAGGAACCGCGAGCCGTGCCTGCCGGCAGGCAGGGTTCACTCGCAGGTTCCTATCTTTTCTTTTTTCAAACCAGAATTTTTCTTTCTCCCATTACCTTAAATGGCGATTTGTTGCCGCCATAATATACGATGATAGTCGGAGCAATAACTAGAAAATCCCTGTGTGTTTGGGAATCATTTACTCCGCCGAAATCAGTATTTTCGCCAAAAGCTATGTGAATCGTTCCTGAAGCTTTTTCATCCTGCAAGAGATTTCCGCATAATTCAAACGGGACAAGGCCGATGCCAAGCTCTCCGATTACCGATGCCATTTTATCTACGGATAATTTTTCGATCAATGCTTGCAGCCAATTATTGTGCTCCCATGGGACATTTGAAAAAAACCAATTTATCCCGACAAGCCCTGACTTGTCTTTTATGACCTTTCCATCCCGGACAACGATCCGCAACGGCGACGGAACAAGCCCAAAATCACCGATCGAGCCGTCAACAACGATCACGCCATTTGCTTTGGTCTCTTCCGGCGCGCTAAATATCTCTCCGTTGGGGATGTTCATAAATCTTCCAACATCAAACGACAGGTCGTCTACCCATTTCCTATTTTTTATTCCGATCTCAATGCTTGTGCCCATAGGAGATGATATATGCACTTTTTCAGCGCCTACAAAAGCCGCTCTAAGGGCTTGAGCTTGTCTGGATGCTTCCGTGTAATCGAAATTGACCATAAGCATGCTTTCCGTGATCCCAGGCGCGTGTCCTGTTTTTGCAATATGATCTTTCTGTAGGCTTGTGAGTACCACCCGGTACGGTGTTTCATCGGGGCGACTTTCAAATAAATTCAAGGCAACATCAAATTTTCCCGTGCGGACAAGAGCAAGTATCTCATCCCCGCCGCCGTTTGCGAATCGGCACTCTTTAAGTTCGTGAGGCGTAACTTTTGCCCCGAGGATCTGTACTCCGTTTGCAAAAGCGTTAGCAATGTTCCTTTTTCCCTGATCATGAACTATTAGGACGCGTTGTCCTTCTTGTAGGCCAAATGTGCCTTCAAGAATCCCGCGGGCTCTTGTCGCAAGAGTCGGCATAATACCTTCAGGTAGTCGAAAACGTGGAGCTTCTGGTAAACGGGGTGCTCCGATCCTTTCTGCCATTGTATTGCCTCCTAATTTTGCGATACATATTATTCTCGATACCAAATCTTGAAAATTTCAGTTGAATTTAAAAATCTTTCGGCATAAGATAGGTATATGAAGAAAATAGCAATCGTTGGCCTTGGACTCATAGGCGGATCGCTTGCGAAAGCTTTTAAGAGGGAGGGGTTCTATGTTATTGGAATTCCTCATAGACAGGAAACATTGGATAAAGCAGAACAAGTTGGAGCGATAGATGAAGGATCCCTCGATCTAAAATCTGTTTCCGATGCCGATTTTATTTTTATCTGTACTCCGATCAATCAAATAATCCCGACTCTAAAGCTGTTTGCCGTAAGCTGTAAGCCGGGAGCTATCGTCACCGATGTTGCATCAACAAAACAAGAGATCGTATCTCAAGCGGAAAAGCTTGTGCCCAAGGGAACCTTCTTTGTAGGCGGACATCCCATGGCTGGTAAAGAAAAAGTTAAATTCGAAGAATCCGATGCCGACATCTTTTCGGGAAAAACTTACATCCTAACTCAAACTTCAAAGACCAGTAAGAAAGCGCTCGAAGCTCTTAAAGACATAGTGACACAGCTGCATAGCACCATAGTGACCTTCGACCCTAAGACCCACGATCTAGTAGTCGCCGGCATAAGCCACGTTCCATTAGCTGTTTCAGTGGCACTTGTTAATTCAGTTATGAATTCCGAACAAAAAGATAATATGAAGCAAACTGCTTCATCCGGCTTTCGCGATACAACTCGTGTTGCTTCAGGCGACCCCGAACTTGGCGTCAATATGTTCACGACGAATAAGAAAGCCGTTCTAAAGACATTGAAAGAATTCAAGAAAGCGCTCTCAAATATTGAAAAGCTCATTAAGACTGGCGATTCTTCTGGACTTAAGGCTGAATTAGAACGCGCAAAATCATTTAGAGATTCAATATATGGGTAGCTTGAAGATAAATCCTACTTCTGGCCTCATAGGCGAAATAACAGTTCCAGGAGATAAATCAATATCTCACCGCGCAATTATGCTTGGCGCATTGGCCAATGGTGAAACGGTTGTACATGGATTTTTGAATTCCGCGGATTGTATTGCGACGGCAGAATGCTTTCGTAATTTAGGAATTGAAATAGAGCATAGAACTTTGAACTTGGAACAAGGAACTCAGGCATTGATCAGGGGAAAGGGATTAAGGGGATTAACAAAATCTACAAAAACTTTAGATGTTGGGAATTCGGGGACGACCATACGATTGATGTCTGGGATTCTTGCGGCGCAATCTTTTGAAACGGAGATCACTGGTGATCTTTCCATTCAGAAAAGACCTATGAAGAGAGTTGTTGATCCATTAACGTTAATGGGCGCAAAAATTGAGGGACAATTTGCACCGCTAAAGATTTCGGGTGAGAATCTTCATGGTATAAAATACGAACTCCCTATGGCTTCCGCTCAAGTAAAGTCTGCAATCCTTCTTGCCGGGCTTTATACAAAAGGGAAAACGATCGTTATTGAAAAAATTCCATCAAGAGATCACACCGAGAGAATGCTTTCTTATTTTGGATTATCTCTAAAGAGATTCGGTGGCGAGATATCAATTGAAGGCGGAGTTGAATTCGACGGGAGAGAGATATTTGTCCCCGGCGATATTTCATCCGCGGCATATTTTCTTGTTGCGGGGATTTTGGCTCCAAATTCAAATATATTAATCAGGAATGTCGGCACAAATCCGACACGAACAGGTATCCTTGAAGTCCTTCATCGGATGGGGGCCGAAGTTGAAGTGCTTAATGAAGAGCTTCTTTCTGGCGAACCTCGCGCTAATTTAGAAATTAGAAATTCGAAAGTAGAAATTGGAAAGTTGGTGGGGATCGAAATTGGTGGAGAATTGATACCTCGCATTATTGACGAAATTCCTATTATCGCTGTTCTCGCAACTCAAGCTATAGGGGACACTATCATCAAAGACGCAAAAGAACTTCGCGTGAAAGAAAGCGATCGAATAAAGACCGTTATTTCCGAATTAACAAAAATGGGAGCTAAAATTGACGAACTTCCAGATGGAATGGTCATTCACGGTGGCACTAAACTTCATGGCGCAACTATCGATTCTCATGGGGATCACAGGATCGCAATGTCATGTGCTGTTGCTGGATTGTATTGAGACATCTTTTCCGGAGTTTGAAAAACTGATAGCAAAAATTTCAAAATCCACCTCCGTTTAGCTGCAATTTCCCATAAATTTTAACGATATATATTTAGGGAGTTTTACATTCATATGATAGGAGCTGTAGCATTTCATTTTAGATATGCAGCCGCGCATAGGGCCAACTTGGCTTTCATGTCGGGGGATGTCCATGCATTCATGCGCGGAGCCCGATCCCCCGCGTTTAGGATCGGCCCCAACGAATTCAAAGGCAATATTTTTGCCTTACCGAGCCGGCTTTATGAGAAAATGGGTATAAATGCCAAGTATTTCGATGGTGAATTGAGAATCCTCGTCCTTGCTGTCCCTGATTATGACAGGTACGATAAGTTGATGCGCCAGTCTACAAGCGGAGTATACCTTAATGCTCCAAGATTTCCCGGAGCCGAAGCTCTTATTGGGAATGATGTTAATGGTTATTTACAGTCTCGAACAAATTCCAAATTAATAGTTGTTCCAAAAGGCTTCGACCTTGCAACTTTATTACATGAGACGCTCCATGATATTTATTTGAGAAAATTAACGGCAGAGGAAGTTGATCGGTTTATTACAGCTTCAGCTGCCTATATACAAGAATTACTTGCGGGCAGTACAGCTAGGAAAATATTGAACACGCCGCAGGGCATGCTTCTGGCCGACGTTTCAAATCATTCGGGACGCAGATTAAGAGAACTGGTTTCTCCTGCCGAGGTCAATAGATTGCGCGCGCAAAACCCCAGCAAACCTTTGAGGGACATATTAAAGCCTTGCGATCTTAAATTCTTCAGCGAATTGTTTGCAATGGCCGGCGAAGTGTATTTTGGTTTTAAGCATCCTTTGCCGCATGGCATGGTGCCGGAGCCTGTAAAGGAATTTTATGCTTCGATCGAAATCAGGCAAGCCTTAACAGGATAATATTTTCAATATGCGGCGTATGGGGGAACATATCCAGCGGTTGTATTTTTTTTATCTTATATCCCGCTAATAAAAGTTTATCTATATCAAATTTCTGCGATGTCGGGTTGCATGAAACATAAACGATCGTCTTGGGTTTAACATCAATGATCCTTGCTATAACTTTTTTGTTGGCTCCGGGGCGGGGTGGGTCTAAAATCAAAATGTCGCTTTCTATGTTGCTATGTCCCTTTGTCACTATGTCTTCAACACGACCGGAAATGACAGAATAGTTTTTGATGCCATTAAGTTCTGCGTTCTCAAGTGAAAGTTTTGCCGCGGGTTCATTTTCTTCGATCCCTATAACTTCCAGCGCATCCTTTGCAAGAGAGAGTCCAATGCTTCCGGTACCCGAATACATATCGTAAATTCTTTCCCCGCTTTTAGGATTAGCAAATTCTTTTACTACTTTGATCAAACTCTCACCCTGATAAGTATTTGTCTGGAAGAAAGACTGGATAGGAATCTTAAATTTAATTCCGTTCAAAGATTCCATGTAATGATCTTGTCCGAAACTCTTTTGTATCTCGCCAAATGATCTGTCTGCCGGAGATAAATTAATGCTCCAAACGACTCCTTGAACAAGATCTTGGACTTTTTCCCAAAATGCTCCCAGCGGGAATTCGCCTTTATTTGAAGTGATAATATTTATAACCGTATTCTTGATATTTTTGCCTTCGCGGATGACCATATGGCGCATAATGCCTCTTGGCTGTTTGGGCAGTTCCGTATAATAACTTTCAAGTTTTTTCCACTGCATAAAATAGCGGAGTCTCTCTAGTATCTTATTGCTTTCTTCGGACATAAGCAGGCATTCTTCAATATTAATAATATTGTTCTTGTTGTTTTTGAGCCCTGCGGTAAAGTTCGGGCCAATTGCAAAATCCATCCTGTTGCGATAGAAAAATTCTTTGGAGGATGGGATTATGGGCGACGATTCGCCGAACAGTTCTTTGATCGTTTGTTCTTTTGTTTTTAATTGGTCGGAGTAGGGGATGTCTTGCAATTTGCATCCGCCGCAGACGCCGAAATGATTGCAGAGTCCATTATTCATCTATGTATTATATAACATTTAGGTCAGATTATCCCGCTCATGGGATCGTCTATGATCGTATCTGGCATTGTTAGGCTATAGTCTGGGTGATATTGGATCACTCTCTCTAATTGTGAAAGGGTAACTTGCACAATTCGCCTAACATGTATTACTGCATCAGGCGGTCAAGCCCCCTAGTTTCTGGACATAAGTAGTGCCGAAAAAGTAGAGACATTTTGTTTTTTCGGCAATTCCAGAACTGTGGGCACCTCCTTTAATTCGGATTGAATTCCAGCACGGAAAGTTGCTGAGCTGATGTTCCCCAGGGAACCATGCGGACGTCGATCGTTGTACCAATCGATGTATGCTTCAAACCCGACTTTCGCTTCCCAGAAATTCAGATAATCATTCCGATAAACTTCTTCTTTCTTGTAGCAAGAAAACCAGCTTTCAATATATGGCTTGTCATTGGGCGCCTGCACTCCGCAATATTCGATTTTAAGCCAAGTTCTTTTCTCTGCCG
>JACRPL010000015.1 GCA_016223245.1 Candidatus Saganbacteria bacterium
CGCAGATTAGTTCACACAGCTGAACTCGAACATATCTCATTGTACGGACAATAACCGCATTTCATCGCAGCAGGCGCCGCCCTATAGTCGGGCGAGCGTATCGAATCCCCCACTATCTTTATCTTCTCCCAAGTTTTATCTAAGTCTTTTTTTTTTTTTTCAACATATCCTATAATTCCATTTTCTAGAAAGTGTAATTGAACAGAGTCAGGAATGCGGTCAAACATTTCTTGCCATGCTATCGCCTAAATAGACAGCTGTATGCTTTCTTTAGCTCGCTTATCCGCATCTTCTTGCGTTTTAACTTCGGTCGATTTAAAATCAACGATCGAGATGCGGAACGCTGGATGCGAAATGCGATTTTCGAGCACTAAGTCCCATCGACCTTTTATTTGAATGCGATCCCTAATTATTTTAAATTCTTCCTCAACGAACATAACATCGGCTTTTGATCTTTTCTGTTCTTTAAAGAATCGTTTAAGAGCATCTTTCCCGCCCGCAAGCCTCGCCTCTTCATGCTGTCTTGATATAAAGCCCTCGGAGCTCCAATTATTCAAGAAAACATCAATTAGACCTTTCTCGGAGAACTTTTGGGAATTCAATTTCGAAGAATAATATGTTAGCGGACAAGTTAGATAATCATCTATCGGATAATATGAAAGAGACAAAATTTCATCGTCGACGATCTTTTTAATTGGAAATAGTGCGGTCTCTTGCGGCGCGAACAATTCGATCTGGTCGATCGGCTTTTTCTTTTGGGGCGCAACATCGGCTTTGGGAAGGTCAAGTGACTCCATGACAAATTGAGAAACCTTGCGTTCGCGCTTACCGCCGTAATCGACAGCCGATGTCAAAAACAATTCGGACTTCGCGCGGGTCATTCCGACATAAAACAGTCGCCTCTCTTCTTGCAGGTGAACATCGCCAGTCGGGACATATTCTTTGATAAGAGTTTGTGGGAGTTCTATGACTTCGGATCTGGCTCGAGTCGGAAATTTTTCTGAGACCAATGACACCATAAATACTACCGGAAATTCCAAGCCCTTTGCCTTGTGGATAGTTAGGACGCTTACGGCATCGATGTCGGAATCTGGTTGCGACGCTTCGGGATCTTCTCCCGCGTCTTTTAACAAATTAAGATATTTTACGAACTCTGAAACACGATCGATCTCGACTATTTCATGAAATTCGCGGACTTTATTAAAGAACTTGGCGATATTTCGCAGCTTCGCATCGTTTTCCAGTGATTCAACCGCTGTTAAAGATTCCAAATACTTTGATCTTTTTAAGAATTGATACAGAACTTCGCCCGTTGTATGGTCTTTTGAAAATTCAAGATACCAAGAGACGTCTTCCATGATCTTTTTGATGATTATTATCGATCCATCGCTTATATCCGACAGGACCGAACTCTCCGAGCCTTGAAGCCTTACCTGATCGATAGTTGAAAAGACATTATGGATAGTCGCATTTCTTCTTTTTATATAAGTTCCTATTTTTTGCATATCAAGCGGGCTTAATCGATAAACTGGAGAGATTGCCAGGTCGTATAGCGAGATATTATCGGACAGGTCGCCTATAACTCGAAGAAATGAAACGGAAAGCTTAACTTCAGGAAGAACATATAGCCCTCCCCCGCCGGAAAATAAATATGGGATACCCAATAAATTCAAAGATTGGCAGAACGGCTTTGCGGTTGAATTTGACCTGACAAGTATCGCGAAATCTTTAAGATTATACTCTCCTGCATCGAATTTTTCTTTTATATACTTCGCCACCCAATCGGCTTCGGATAGGACCGAATCAAAGTGAAGATGCTTAACTTTCTTTAAAAGAGGAACCTGAGGCTGAACGCCTCGGTTCCTAAATTCATTGGAACCGCGAAGTTTATTCGCAGGTTCCAATGCCGATATCAATTTTTTGTCTATCTTGCTTCTTACTTCAAGACGATCGGGATTGTTATGCTTAATTAAACGATATGACGTATCAAGTATAAGTTGGGTTGACCGGTAATTTGAAACCAATACAACTTTTTTGCATTTCTTATATACTTTTTCAAACTGCAAGATATTTGAAATAGCTGCCCCGCGGAACTTATAGATCGATTGGTCATCATCGCCTACAACCGTGATATTATTATTTTTTTTAGCTAAAAGTTTAAGCAATTCAAATTGTGCAAGATTTGTATCTTGAAACTCATCAACCAGAATAAACTTATATCTATCTTGGAATTTTTTAAGCACAGCCGGGTGTTCGCGAAAAAGCTTAAGAACAAGGTTCACTTGATCCCCAAAATCAACAAACCCCTTCTCCATTTTAAGATATTGGTATTTCTTGTAGATATGGGCGATCTCAAGTTGTTTTTCTGTCTCATCGCATCTCGCGTCTCGCATCTCGCGTCTCGCCCATTTAAGATACTCTTCAGGAGATATGTCCTCATCTTTCGCTCGAGAAATAATTTTAATAAGGGCCTCTATATGTCTAACTGGATCGCTTAGTGATTTAAAGTGTTTTAATGGGAAATCATGCCAATGTTCGCGGAAAAACACTATTTGGTCGGCGTGAGACAATATTCTATAATCAGGCCGCAAGCCTAAATTGATCGCATAATCCCGCAACACTCTATCACCAAACGCATGGAATGTCGCGAGAGCCACATCTATATAACCATAAGGCACCAATACGTCAACGCGGCTCTCCATTTCGTTTGCGGCTTTATCGGTAAAGGTTAAGGCAAGGATCTCTCCTGGTTTTGCCAACTTAGATGATATAAGATATGCAATTCTGCGGGTTAAGACTGTTGTTTTGCCAGTACCTGCGCCAGCGATGATCAATAGAGGTCCAGTTTTGTGGACAACAGCCTTTTTTTGTTCGGGATTTAAGCCTGAAAGTATATCTTTTTTTGTTGCGTGGGTTTTTATTTGCGGCACTAAAGCATTATACAATAATTTTAAAAATTACTTAATAATAACCCTGTCGGCGCCGTCCATCTCTAAAACTTCCACTTTAACAACTTCATTTGCATTTGTAGGGATAACTTTCCCTATATAGTCGGGATGAATAGGGAGTTCCCTGTGCCCGCGATCAATAAGCGCTACCAACTGTATCTTTGCGGCGCGGCCATAATCTTTTAAGCCATCGAGTGCGGCGCGAGCGGTGCGTCCGGCAAATATTACATCGTCTACAAGTATAACCACTTTATCATCAACAGAGAAGGGCATATCCGATTTCCTTACTGTAATATATTCTCCTTTCTTTGAAAGATCATCGCGATAAAGTGAAACATCCAGAGAGCCAACAGGAATTAATTCATGTTCGGATTGGTCAATAATTTTTGCGATGCGCTTAGCTAGTGGAACGCCTCTATTCATAACGCCTACTAATACTATATTTTTAGCTCCCCTATTTTTCTCAACTATTTCATGAGCGATACGAGACAAGGCTCGATTTACTGCCGCATCATCCAAAAGTATTTTTTCTTTTCCGTTTGTCATGTTATTGCTCCCTTTCTTGTATTATACCAAAGTTTTCAAATAATTATCTATTGCATCGAGGCTTTTTTTGCTGCAGGACTCGGCGTAGATCCTGACCATTGGCTCGGTGCCGGACGGCCTAATAAGAAACCAACTTCCATCCTCGAGGATCATTTTAACGCCGTCGATCTTTTTCACGCCGGCCACTTTCAATCCATCGATCGAGGATGGCGGATTATTTTTCAAGGTTTCGATCAATTTTTGTTTTTTATTCTCATCCAATTCGATCTTACCGCGCCTGCCCTCGAACGGACCATATTTCTTTGTAAGATCTTTCCATATCTGTGAGAGTGCCTTTTCTTTTCTCGCGACCATTTCGACAACCAAGAGGCAAGCAAGCACTCCGTCTTTTTCAGGGATATGGCCTTTGATCGAAAGTCCCCCGCTCTCCTCCCCGCCTATTATCACATCTTCATTCATCATATGTTCGGCAATATATTTAAACCCGACTTTTGTCTCATGTAATTTGATATTATGCTGTTTTGCTATTACATCTATCATTGAAGTAGTTGCGATCGACTTGGCGACCGACCCGGTATATTTCTTATCCGCCGCCAAATAATCGAAAACCATTGAGATTATCTGGTTTGCGGAATAGCAATCTCCTGCTTCATCGACTACCCCGAACCTATCGGCATCGCCATCGTTAGCGAGTCCCAAATTCGATCCGATCTGTACAACTTTCCGTTTTAATTCTCCCAATTGTTCGTCGGAAGGCTCCGGATTAGAGCCGCCAAACAATACATCCCGATAATTGTGGATAGCTTCCACCTTGCATCCGCATTTTTCAAGCAGCATATCCGTATAATCACGGCCCGAACCGAACATGGGATCATAAGCGACTTTCAAGTTTGCGGCCCTTATCGCATCGACATCAATTATTTTTTCCAAATATTCGAAATATGACGCACGCGGGTTGAAATGTTCTATCTTCCCTTTTTTATCGGGCTTTGGAAGTTCGATCTCCGAATTTGAGTTTTCCGCCAGTTCTTTTGTGATGGTTTCGTTTGCCGGGCCTTGGTATTCAGGGATGAATTTAATTCCGCAATATTGAGGCGGATTATGGGAAGCTGTTAACATTACCGCGCCGCAAGCGCCGGTTGGCTTGATATATTTTATAGACCATGCAATTACGGGAGTTGGAACGTCGCGGTCGGGGATAAAGACATCGATCCCCGCTTCTTCCATGACTTTTGCGACTTCATATGCGAATTTATCGGCTAAAAATCGAGGATCGTACCCGATAATAATAGGTTTGTCCGCTTTTTTATTATTAATTAAATATAGTGCGATGGCTTTAGCGACACGACGCACATTATCGAATGTGAATTCGTCGGAAATTATTGCCCGCCAACCGTCTGTTCCAAACTTGATCATGTTTACAATTTTAACACAAAGAAGTAGAATTTGAAAATATGCACGATAAATGGATGGGAGAAGCGCTCGATGAGGCTCGTAAAGCATTTAAAAAGAAAGAAGTTCCGATAGGATGCGTTGCGGTTAAAGACGGAAAAATAATCGCTCGCGCGCATAACTTAAGGGAAACAAACGACGACCCACTCGCCCACGCAGAGATCTTATGCCTGAAGAAAACCGCCAAGAAACTTGGCGGGTGGCATTTAAACGATGTGACTCTGTATGTTACGCTCGAGCCATGTCTTATGTGTGCAGGAGCGATCATTCATGCTAGAATAAGAAAAGTCGTGTTTGGGGCAGCATCTCCAATAAGCGGTGTCTCGAGGATCTTAAAAAAGAATAAAGTTAAAATCACAAAAGGCATTCTAAAAGAACAGTGTAGCGATATAGTAAGCAAATTCTTCAAAAAATTAAGAAAAGGCTAATAACAAAGGAAAAGGCGCAGGATAAGGACAAATTTTGCGAAGCCGCGCCAAAGGCGGGCGAGCAAAATTTGTGGAGGGGTGGCCGAGCGGCTTAAGGCGTACGCTTGGAAAGCGTATATACCCTAAAAGGTATCAAGAGTTCAAATCTCTTCCCCTCCGATCTTTTATTTGCTTAGCCTGACGCTCTTTACTACCTCATCAAATTCCGGCCCTATCCCTAATATACAGACAGTATATTTCTTATCGGGAAGTTTTATATAAAGTTTATTCACTTTATCTCGGCTTCCTTCGGGGCTAAAATTCAAGTACATCGTCCCTTTCCAACCGTTCATTGCCATCTTTTTTGACTTGATAGGCCCTGCATACGATGAGGGAGGAGCAGCGTATGTTCCCCACGTAACCTGGACCATCTTTTTTTTCGGGGAAATAAACCTTGCAATCGGCGGATTATCTTTCAGTTCCCAATCGCTTGGATAATTGAGCGCCATTTCCCAGACGGATCCCGAGAATTTAATATTATATATTCCGGCGGGAGCCTCTGCCAAGACCGCACAATAAGACAGCAGTATAAATAACCCGATAACAAGAACAATTATTTTTTTCATTTTCCCCTCCCAATAAAAATCCCTTCGGGTGTTTATTCCGAAGGGATTTCATTTAACATAACATTCGAGGAACCGAGAATTTATTCTCAGGTTCCGAGCTTTAGGTTCTACGCTTTTTTGCCTGCAGGCCGCATTTTTAAGAATGCGACGATCGCACCTATGATCACCAAAATAGTAATAACAAGCAGAATAATATTGTGCGCGATCATTGCGACAGTTATTGTTACTGCCGATAACACAAGAGCAACTAGGAAAGTCACAACGCCAATTACACTCTTGCTTATATCCGATAGGATCGGGAGGACCTTAAGAAACGCGTTTATTGGGCCCAGGAACATTGACAAACCAAACCACATCATAAGGAATCCTATCCCTCTCCACATCCATTTGCCCATTTTGAATTCACTGGTCATTGTAGCCAAAGCTTCTTCACGCGTGCCGGCAAATGCCCTGTAGATCCTATCTTTGCCTTCGTGGACATATGCAACAAGCTTTCCATCTGATTGTTTTCCAAAGGCCGTGACATCGATCCCGGACGGGACCGCATAGAAACTGATCCTTAGATCGCCAAGTTCAGGGGCTTGGAAAGTGCCCTTTGCCGATTTTTTAATAAAAATATAATTATCGCTCAAGCTCCTGCCCGCTCCAGGGATAATATTGCTCCCAGTTATTGAAACATGCTTTGATGATGGGAGCCATATGCTTTTTGCGTCGACTTTAAAAGCGCCCACTTTTACGGCTGGCGAATAAAATGTCGCATTTTTTACCGGGAGCCCTGGGTTTGCATGGCCTTCCGGGACTTTAAAATTAGCGGTTTCTTGAGGAACGCTTGTCCACCTCTTTTTATATGTATATGTCGTCGTAGTCTCGCTTCCGCCGCCAACTTTATCTTCCGTCTTGCTCTGGCTTTCTTCCGCCCAAGCGAACATCTCAACAAAGCGGGAAAGGGACGCATAATTGCTCGTCTTTAAATAGTTTGGGTCTCCGAGCTTATCGGCAACAAGTGTCCCGGTAACTGAAACGAATTTACCTTCGTTGCCGGAATTTACAGCCGAAGCTTCAACCTGTGCGCTAATTTTCGCGACATTCGACATATTGACCGCGCCTTCGTTGTTCCATAATACCGCGAATGAACCAAGAAACAGGAGCAACCCGATTATAACTCCCGAAAAGGCCGCACCAATGTTTTGCCCCCAACTTTTACTGCTCGTTTCCGTATACTGATCTGCCATATTTTTTCCTCCCTATTATTTCCGATCCAAAAGTAATTCTAGATACCATTCAAATTGAAGTCAAGCGGAATTATTTAAAGTATTCGCCTGTCTGCTTTCTCCATAATATCAGATCGAGCTTGTCCGCGGGAATTCCTATCTTTTTTGCGAAATTAAGCATTTTTTTCTCAATTTCAAAATAAGTTTTTTTGGTAATGGTCTTTGGAATTTCTTTGATCACGCCTAAAAGCTTGAGGTTCTTTAAAATATGCCTATCAAGTATCGCAATATTTCCACCCTTTCCAATATTCCTCAAGAAATGCGAGGCTTCTTTGTAGCCAAGCCCTTTAATATTTCCAACAAGCCATTCGCGAAGATCAATAATATTTGCGAAGCTCTTTAGCTTCGATCTAATATCCACCCTATTTCCCCTCAGAAATAATTTCCGGGCTTCCACTATGTATTTCGCCTTATTATTATGGAAACGGACTTTTCCTTTTATTATCTTTGAAATATCCGATGCGGAGCCTTTAAGGCAAGCTCTTTTTGCGACAAGCTGTTTGACAGCTTCAAAACAGCTTTTGGCTTTTGATTGGGGGGTCAATAAGCAGAATATCAATTCCGAAAAGATCTCGCTTTCTTTTCCAACTTTGAAAATTTCAACAAATTCATCAAGACGAGATTCTATCTTTTCCCTTTCAGAAGAATAGATCTTTTTAATAATTCTCAGAAAGGACCTCGAAATACGACTGTGGATGCGCGCATGCAGGGCATGATCTTGGAGCCTCGGTTCCCTCATGGACATAACCGCAATTGCGGCAATGCCATTTAACAGGGGCGTCTTTTTTGAAAACTTTATTTTCTTTCAGATTTTTCAAAAGCTTGCGATATCTTTTCTCGTGCTGTTCCTCGACTTCCGCTATCTCTTTAAAAACGATCGAGACTTCATCAAGCCCTTCTTCTCGGGCTATTGCCGACGCATCGACATAAAGCTTTGTCCATTCAAGTTTTTCGCCAGCGGCTGCCGCTTCAAGATTTTGCGCAGTATCGGATATAACACCCGCCGGATATGTTGCGGTTATTTCAACATCGCCTCCCTGCAGTAATTTGAAAAATCTTTTTGCGTGTTCTTTTTCGTTATCGGCTGTTTCTTCAAATATCGCGGCGATCTGCTCTAACCCTGCTTTTCTGGCAACAGATGCAAAATATGTATATCTGTTTCTCGCCTGCGACTCCCCTGCAAAAGATGCCAATAAGTTCTTCTCTGTCTTTGTTCCTTTTAATGACTTCATTTATACGCGCTCCTTTTTATCACGACAAACCTGATAATAAATTCTCGGTTTGGCCTAAACAAAGCAGAATTAATTCTGCTTTGTTTTATTTTTTTTGGAACCGCGAATTTATTCGCAGGTTCCACATTTTTTCTACTTAATGACCAACGGGTCGTTTTGATGCTTAATTTTTATTTGCTCTGCCAAATTTTCGAGCGCTTTGAAATCGGCTTCTTTTGGATATCCTTTTACAATAACAGGTTCAAAAAACTCCGCTTTTAAGTTTGGAAGCGCGCCTTTTACCTGTTCGACCGTTTTTCCGCCCCATCCGAACGACCCAATGATCCCTGCATATCTTGTTTTTGGCCTCAGCATATTGGCAAAGAACGCGGCATTTGCAGCAAGCGGATGCGGACCCGCCAGTATTGTCGATGTGCCAAGAATAATAGTAGCCGAATCAACTAAAGCTACAGCTATCTCACCGATATCAGATTTTGGAAGGTCGAAAAGCCTTACGGAGATATTTCTTTTCATAAGTTCGTCGACCAAATAATTGGCCATCGCGGCCGTGCTCCCGTGCATCGAAACATACGGCAGGACAACTTCATTTTTCACATTGTCGGATATCCATTCTTTGTAAGCGTCGATTATAAATTGCGGTTTGCCTAATATTGGCCCATGGCTTGGGCAGACCATTTTTATTTCAAGGCCTTTTATCTTTTCCAAATGGCCTTTAATGCTTACGCGGAACGGCATCATTATCTCGGCGTAATATCGTTTATTTTCATCATAGACTTTTGCTTCGCCGCCAGCTATCAATTCGGACGATGCCAAATGCGTTCCCAAGAAATCACAGGTGAATAGGATCCTATCCTCGTAAAGGTAAGTGAACATTGTTTCCGGCCAATGGACCCAGGGGGCCAAAATGAATTCAAGGGTTTTATCGCCCAACGAAAGTTTATCGCGGTCGTTTATCACGATAATCTTATCTTCGGGGATCAAGACGTGCTCTTTGAGCAGGTCTTTGCATTTCAGGTTCGTCACGACTTTCGCCATGGGGTAAAGCTCAAGGATCTTTAGAAGCGAGCCGCTATGGTCCTGTTCGGCATGGTGCGCGACAACATAATCGATCTTATCGATATTCAAAGCTTTGAGATTATCGATAAGGACCTTTGTCTTCGACGGGTCGACAGTATCCAGGAGCGCGTTATTTTCACTGCCCTTAATAAAATAAGAGTTGTATGTTGTCCCGTCAGGGAGCGGTACCAGCTCGTCGAACGATTTCCTGTCCCAGTCAAGCGCGCCGACAAAAAAAACATTGTCGGACAATTTTACGTCGAGCATATTATTTTACCCCTGCCCGCCAGCAGGCAGGTGTTCGAATTCGGTTTTTGGAGCGCCGCATACGGGGCATACCCAGGAAGTGGGAAGCGATTCGAATGCTGTCCCTGACTTTACACCCGAATCAGGATCGCCTTTTGCGGGGTCATAAACATATCCGCAAACTTTGCAAATATACTTTGGCATTGAAAATTAAACTTCTTCTAGGGCAGAAACAAAGAAATCAAGATGCTCTTCTTCTTCGGACAAAATATCTTGGAATATCTTATATGTTGTCTCATCTTTTTCGGCTTTTGCAAGGTCAATTATCTGGTTATAAAGCTTAAGAGCGCCTTCTTCGTCCTTTTTATCCTGTTCCATCATTTCTTTTAGGGTATTTCCGACAAAAATAGGAGTTGGTTTTGTTGTAGGGATCCCATTAAAATAATTAAGCCTATCCGCGATCTTTTCTGCATGCTTCATCTCCTGTATCGCGATCTCTTTGAATTTTTCGGATACCGCGTAATGCTTGACCCCGCTCCAAACTACATGCTGCCACATATATTGAACAACAACCTGAAGTTCTCTCGCTATACCCTGGTTCAACAGATCCAACATTTTTTCCGATGCCATTTTAAGTTCCCCCTCGGGCTGAGCTAAGTCGAAGCCCTTTTTTACTCACTCGAATTATACCCCTATTTTATCATAATCAAAAGCATTTTAAACTTGTCTATTGCTTTCAGCGAATGGTGCTCGTTCGCGGGCATTATTATCATATCGCCGGCATTTAATATATGCGGTTTTTTTGAAATTGAAACTTCGGCCGTACCGTCCAAAACATTAACGATCGCGTCGAAGGGCGCAGCATGTTCCGACAAACCCTCGCCTTTGTCGAACGCAAAGACGGTCACCGTTCCAGTTTTTTTATTGACCAGGGTTCGGCTTACGACCGAACCCGATTGATAGCCTATGAGCCCGGCAAGATTAATGACGCCTTCCACTTGTTTATCTACCATATTTTATCTCCTTTTTCTTCAACTCACCCCCTTAATCCCCCTCTCTTAATAAGAGAGGGGGAAACCGACGAAGTCGGAGGGGGTGAGTTAAATAGGCACTTACTATACTTATTATAAACCTCGTTGTCAAGCATAATAGATGGTGCTAAAATCACTTTATCTTAAATAAGGGAGACTGAAAATGACCAAATTATTCGATGAATTGAAGCTGGCGGTAGAACTCGAAGAAAAAGGATATGAATTCTATAAAAATACCGCATTAAATACAAATAATCCGCTGGCTGTCGCGACGCTTACAAGCCTTGCAGAGAGGGAATTGCTCCACCTTGCTCGCGTTAAAGAATATTATGAAAGCATTACAAGATCAAAAGCAGTTAATACAAATTGGTTGAACAGCGTATCAATGGCCCCATCAAAACAAGCTTTATTGACACCTATCCTTGAAAGGCTAAAAGCAGGACTCAATATGAAATTTGAAACAAAAAAAGAAGTTAATAATGCCTACAAAATAGCCGAAGGTTTGGAAAAAGACAGCTACACCCTGTACGACAAATTGGCAAGCGAGCAAACAGACGAATCCGCTAAGAAATTCTTCAAAGCATTGTCGCTTGAAGAAAATGAGCATTACGCGATATTAGATGAAACACTCGAATATTTGAACAACCCCGGCGAGTGGTATAGGCTTCAGGAAAAATGGATCGTTGAGGGCTAGTTGGAAGGGGTAATGGTTAGGGTGAGGCAGCCGGTTTTGTTTTTTGGGTTAGGATTTTTGGCCGCACAACCTGACCTAACAACCAAACTGGCATCCTAACCTTCACCTATACCCGCCTCTTCACCTTCACCCACACACTATTTTATTATTCGACGTTTCATGAAGTATAAGACAAAATAAAACGCGATGATAGCCGGAATTATCAAGGCTAGAAAGTTCAAATAAGCCGTACTTGGCAATCCCGCCCCGAATATACCGCGCGATAGTATCACTGCATGGGTTAACGGCGAAAATAAGGCGATTATCTTAACGATCTCCGGCATTTTATCCAATGGGAAAAAAACTCCCGAGAAGAAAAACAAAGGCGTTATCACCAATTCCGAATAATAGCTGAAGAAATCGAAATTCGGGGCAAATGCGGTCACGATCATGGCTAGCGATGAGAACAAGAAACCAACAACCATCATCAATAATATAAGAGTAAGAAGCATAGCAAACGATGAAGGTGCAACTCCTAACAGAACCGCAACTATAAGCATTAGAAACCCGCTTAGCAACCCTCTGGTTGTCGCCCATAAGACATCGCCCGCGACCGCATCCTCGGCAGAGATAGGCGTCACGATCAGCGCGTCATAAAGCTTTTCATGTATCATTCGGACGAACGAGCCGTATAGCGCCTCAAAAGTTGACGCTATCATAACAGCCGTAATAACAATACCGGCTGACAAGAAATGAAGATAAGATACGCCGCCAAACAATCCCATGTAGGACCCAAGGCCTAGCCCAAGCGCAACCAAATAAAATCCGGGCTCACCCAAACTCACAAGAAGCGTTGGGATGATAAATCTCTTGTAGGAGATCAGGTTTCGTTTCCAAACATAAAACAATCTATATGAAAGGTTCACTCTATTAGCCCTCTGCCTGTTAATTTTAAAAATACATCTTCAAGCGATGCCGGCCTATGAAGAACATTTGGAAGATTGAGCTTGTAAACTTTTTGGACCAGGGCTCTTCCGTCCTTACAATATATATACAAAGTATCCCCTACTCTTTCGTACCCAAATTCCATGCCGGACAAATTTTTTAGTATCATGCCGTCCTGGTCTTGAGGAATTCTTATCTCCAAGACTTCTTTTCCGATCTCGTCATTTATCAATTGGGATGGAAGCCCAGCTTTTAAGATCTTGCCTTTGTACATTACAACAAGCCTATCGCAAAGCTGTTCGGCTTCTTCCATATATTGCGTTGTTAAGACCAACGTCGTGCCTTGGTTCTTAAGCTGTCGAAGCCTTTGCCAAATAAGATGCCTTGCTTGAGGGTCAAGGCCGGTAGTCGGCTCATCGGCAATAATAATTTTCGGCTTATTGATTAGCGCACGCGCCACAAGAAGACGCCTTTTCATCCCGGTCGAGAGTTCGTCGACTTTGCTGTTAAGCTTTTTATCAAGCTCGACAAAATCCAAAAGTTCTTTTATTCTCTCTTTAGCGATACTTTTTGGGATATCGAAGAAATCGGCAAAAATAAGAAGATTTTCATAAACGGTCAGGTCGACATCTAAATTGTTTTCTTGGGGGATAACGCCTGTAATTTTTCTTATCGCGCGGTTGTCAACGCTCGCCGGCATGCCATCAACAATTATTTTACCTGATGTAATTGGCGAAACGCAATGGATCATTTTAACGGTCGTGGTTTTTCCGGCACCATTGGGACCCAAGAAACCGAAACACTCACCGCGTTTTATTTCGAATGAAATATTATCAACGGCAATAAAGTCTTTGAACTTTTTTGACAGATCATCGGCTTTGATCAGCAACTCGGACATTATTTTTTCAATGCCTTTATTCCCGATTCAAGCTCGGCATTCCTCTTTTTTAATTCGATCATTTGGAGTTCGCGCCCCACTTCCGCCTGATGGAAGACTTCCAGGTCATGTATTTTCTTGTTCAATTCTTTTTCTGCTGCTTCTCTTAAAGTCAACGCGTCATTGAGTATTATTATTTCTTCTTTCAATTTCTTATCGGATTCTTTCAATTTTTCTTCAGCCATTTTACGGTCGGTAATATCCTGCGCAGTCCCGAACATCCTGACCGCTTTCCCATTGCCGATCTTTGCCTCATCGGCAAGCTTATGTTCCTTTGTTTCCCTGCTCAAAAAATAATAAACAAAAAATAAAGTGGAAAAGCTAAGGATGTCTCCGGAAGCAACAACTAAAAACTCATCCAAATGGATCCTGGAATAAGTTAAGATAGAAATTGAAGCCAAGATCATCATTGCAATCCAGAAAACAATACTTATTATCCGCTTACTGACAAATATTTTCATTTTTGTTGTGCCTTTTTTATGGCCGCCGTTACAAAGGCCAAATATTCGAAGCAATCCTTCTCGCTTATCTCGCTTCCACCGCTGTAAAGATCGATATTCCGCTCTTGTCTCATTTTATTACCAAATACAATAATATCCTCATCGCCAAGGATCTCGTCCATTTTTTCCAAAATTTTTATATGATGCCCGATCCGGCTCTTCACCTTATACCCCTGCTTTGCTATCAAGAATATCCCGGCTTTAACAAGAGCATCGTAGCTGAATTTGAAAATAACTTCGGGAATGATAGATTCCACTGCAATCGACAAATCACGTTTCGCGGATTGGAGCAACCGTTCGATCTGATTTGCATCAAATTTGATTTTTTGAAAATACTCACCATCAAAATGAATCATATCTTAATATGTGCTCCCGAAAATATGTTTTTGACAAACTGGCTCATTTTTTTCTTTTTTAATTCATCTTCCGACATATTGACAACATTGAATTCCCGCCCAAATTCTTTTTGTAGGATATTGATCTTCTTTTGCAATTCGAGGGTAGAATGCTTACCTATCGCCAAAATATCCACATCGCTTGAAGCTTCCATCTTGTTTTTCGCGTACGATCCGAAAATGTACATCTCGTTTATGCCATAAATATCCCGTGTAATCTCTTTCAATCTTTGCACAAGGCCATGAGTTTTAATGAAGATCTGTCGATATTGCTCCAATAGCGGATATTCAATATTAATGGAAAAGAACCTCTCCTTCCCCCTGAATTCACTTGTAAAAAGGCCTTCCCTCTCAAGTTCTTTTAGTTTGCGGTCAACATTTTTAGGATCAAGCTCCAGCTTTTTGGCTAACTCATTGATATAGAGTTCCGCTTCCGGATTAAGGAAGTAATAATTTAATATCTTGACCAATATTTTTGATTTAAACGATATCATAATTTACCATGATTATGGTCATATGCTACCATAACAATCGCTAAACAGTCAATTTCTCGATAGATACCTAAACACAGCCAAAGCAGCCTTTGCCCCTTCGCCCGCGGCTATAATTATCTGCTTATCAAAACCATTCGTCACATCGCCCGCGGCAAAGATGCCATTTACGGACGTGTTTGTATCGCTATCTATCACTATCTCGCCTAGATCATTTTTTTTGACAAGCCCGATAAATTGGGTGTTCGGGATCAAGCCGACTTCAACAAAAACACCTTGGACCGACAAGTCGGATATCTTCCCGCTTCTCTCAATTTTAACACCATTAACGAATTTATCACCGAATATTTCAACAATTTTCGCGTTATTAAGTATTTCAACTTTATTGGATGCTTTTGCTTTTTCAATAAGCACCGCGTCGCCGGTCAGATCGCCTGCAATATTTACAACATAAATTTTTGAGGCGATATTCAACATGGAATGGACCGCGTCCAAAGCGGAATTACCTCCGCCAACTACGGCAACGACTTTATTGGCAAAAAGAGGACCATCGCAAATAGCGCAATATGTCACGCCTTTATTTTTATATTCTTTCTCGCCCTTAACGTTTAAAGTTTTCGGCCGTTTACCCGAAGCGATTATGATTGTTTTTGTTTCGATCGTTTTCCCGTTGGAAGTTTGGATCTGGAAGTTTGAAGTTGGAGGTTGGATGTTGGAAGTTCCTTTTTCTATCTTAAGGACGCTAACCCCTTCTTGCAGATCGAAAGAAAAAGTCTTGAGGTGCTCGCGGAATTTTAACGCAAGATCGGGTCCTGTTATAAATTGATACCCCGTATAGTTTTCGATATCGCCCGACCATGCCGCCTGTCCGCCGATATCTTCGGATATGACCGAGAAATTGAGTTTTTTCCGTGCGGCATAAACCGCGGCTGTTATTCCCGCGGGGCCGGCGCCGATGATCACAAGGTCTTTGATTTCATTTACCATTCTGAGAATATTCTAGATGAAATTTTATTGATTGCAAGCTAAATTAGTTGAGTATATAATTTATCCATGACAGACTACGATC
The DNA here is from genome assembly GCA_016223245.1 of Candidatus Saganbacteria bacterium. Taxonomy (NCBI): domain Bacteria; kingdom Bacillati; species Candidatus Saganbacteria bacterium. The sequence goes on from JACRPL010000015.1 coordinate 15,826, forward strand.
AAGCGATCGAGATCGCGGACAAAGTTTATTGGATAGGATTTTATGATAAAGCGTCAAACCTCCATTGCAACCCGTACTTGATAATAGATAACGATGAGGCAATTATTATCGACCCGGGATCCGTCCCTCATTTCCCTATAGTCGCAAGAAAAACCGTCTCCCTGATCGAGCCTAAAAAAATATCGCATATCATAATAAGCCATACCGACCCGGATATCGCAGGAGCCCTCCCCGTTTTTGAGGACTTGATATCAAACACTGATACAAAAATAATCGCGACAACAAGCTCCGCCCACTGGATAACTTTTTACGGAACAAGATCACCTTTCTATTATATTAATACTAACGAATATAAAGTTAAATTCAGGAGCGGCCGGGAGCTCCTTTTTGTCGGAGCGAACTACCTCCATACTTTCGGCGTGTTCGCGACGTACGATACAAAGTCCAAGATATTATTTACAAGCGACATCTTCGGAGCATATTCTGACAAATGGGACCTGTATGCGACGGAAGAATACAAGAAAAAAATGGAGTCTTTCCACGCGCACCAAATGCCGTCTCGCGATATCTTAAGGCATGCCCTAGAGAAATTCGAAAAGCTCGACATCGAAATGATCGCCCCCCAGCACGGGTCTATAATCAAGAAAGAATACATCAAAGATTTCATCGGATTCTTAAAGAACGTCGAATGCGGCCTCGACCTATAAAATAATATTTTTATGGACAAAGAAGCTTCGGAATTAAAGCTCGAAATGTTCCAATTACAGCGGGATTTCAAAGTCAAAGAAAACCTGCTCACCGAACTTGTATCCAAAATTGAAAGCGACCGCCAAAAGATAGTCGATCTGGAAAAACTACGGGACGACCTCACAAACATGATAGTACATGACCTAAAAAATCCTTTAAGCGGGATAGTTTCCGCGAACGAACTGCTCTTGGACAAGAATATTGGTCCGCTAAACGACAACCAAAGGCTCTGCGTTGAAAATGCCCTTGCCGGGGCAAAGAAACTCATGAATCTTATTATGGATATCCTTGATGTCAAAAAAATGGAAGAAAACAGGCTCGAGATAAAAAAGGTCACATTTAAATTGAAAGAGATTAAGGATAGTTTGTCATGGATAAACGCCGGCGCGAAAAAAGACAAGAAAGAAATAACATTTAATTTTGACCAAGACTTAACCGTTGATGCAGACAAAGATCTAATAATCCGTGTAATTGAAAATTTATTATCCAATGCCATTAAGCACACCCCCGCTAACGGCAAAATATCGCTAAACATCAAGAAACAAAATAATAATATATTGTTTAAAGTGATCGATTCCGGCGAAGGAATACCGAAAGAATTCCTGCCGCGCGTTTTCGATAAATTTTTCAAAGTCGAAAGGCAGCAATTAAAAACTAAGATCGATACTGGTCTTGGGCTGGCCTTCTGCAAAATGGCTGTTGAAGCTCATGGCGGCAAAATTGGCGTCGAATCGGAATTAGGCAAGGGTTCGAGATTTTATTTTACGCTGCCGATTGGATAACGACCGGAGGACAAAATGAAAGAGTTCTTTACGAACCAGATGGATTATATCTATTTCCTCTACGGTTTTGCTTTCCTTGTGTTCTCTATTTCATGCTATTTCCTCGGAAAGAGCAAAAGCTCCAAATTGCCTTGGAATTCCTTATTCTTTTTTGCACTGCTGCATGGATTGAACGAATGGGCCGATATGCTGGTCTTCTCCATTGGCGATGCTCCTTATTTTAATTTTACAAGGACCGTCACCCTGGGAATATCTTACTTTTTTCTTTTCGAATTCGGCAGGATCGCGCTAAAAGACCAGAAAAAGATCGGCCTCGGCACAAAAATATATTTGCTTATGAGCCTGTGCCACAACCCGGTTTCGAACCATCAATCTTGTAAATATTTTCCATTTTATGCTTTGGTGTGAATTTTCAGCGAAAAGTATTTCTGAAAATAGCTCTTCCTTAGTCGATTTAAAGCTGTTAAGCCTCGACACGTTTTTATCTGTCCAAAAACAGGTTCGACCGTTTTTCCACGTAAGCAATAATATTTCCGGCCTCGCTGGGTTAATAATTTCCTTTCCATCAATTGCGTACTCGTAAATCCCTGTGGAATTCTGCCCCGAGGACTCCCGGCTTCCCGCTGCGCCTTCTTTATCTTCCATTCCTTGTTGACCGCGACGAACAATTCTGTCGCCTCTGTCTCTAAAGCTAAATTCGCTTCACTGCAATACCCCGCGTCGGCTAAAATTATCTCCGCGACTTCTCCGCTCTGTTTTTCCATAGTTTCCATCATCGGCTCAAGTTGTTTCTTGTCATTGCAATCCTGTGTCACTGCCTGTCCCACGATAATCTGA
>JACRPL010000016.1 GCA_016223245.1 Candidatus Saganbacteria bacterium
ATAATCGCAGATGGCTATGGCAAAAATCCAATTAATTTCGATGTGTCCGATCTTAAAGGCTACAAACAGCTGGATATCACTCTCAAGCTTGGCGAAGGCGCAGGGCTGCTCCCTCCTATGGGAACTGTCCCATTGACGATCGATAAAGAAGGCAATGATATTAAATTGAGCTGGGATTTCGCAGCTTATGGGAACGATATACTTATTTATTATTTAAAAGGTGATGGGACAGGGCAATATACGAACTCTTTTGCTTCTTGGGCTCCCGCCTCTTTATATAACCCTAGTAGTGTGATTGGAAGCCTTTATGATAAAAACCAATTTCTTGACGGCGACAAAGAAAGGTATTATAAGGCTATTAAAAACGATCAAATCCCGGAGGCTAAAGTGCCGGTTGCATGGGCAGTCGGGAAAATTATTATTGACGTTTCCAAGGGGTATGATTTTATTTCTATGCCGCTTATTCCATTTAAGGGGACGTCAATTTCTAATGTATTCATGGGACAGCTTGATGTTCAGGGGGTGGAATCCTATAGTTTTGACGAATTAACCGTTATGATGTCTAAGGCAAACTTTACAAATGGCGCATGGGCCTATTCTCCAAATGTTCCTTTTGGCATTAGTTCCGGAAAGTCATATTGGCTCCAGCTTCCGGCCGACCAAAAATTATCTCTAATTGGAGCCGTGAAGACAACGCCATTTACGAAGGCAATGCCGGCAAATGGCTATGTAACACTGGGGGCTACTCTTCCTACTCTGATCGATTTTCAGACCGTAGGTTTGACAGCTAAAAATGGGGATCAGATTTACTATTTTAACAATATAACGAAACTATTTGAAAAGATAAGCGATTCCGGCGGATGGCAAAATGCTACGCCAGGACAGAAAGTATTTAGCTTCATTCCGGCGGCGGGCTATTGGTATAAGAACGAAGGAGCCTCGTTCGACTGGATCAAGTAAATTGAAATTAAAGGGGGAATTATTATGTTATTAAAGAGGTGGGCGGTCTTATTTTTGATCCTGGCTTTCGCATCTCCTGTTTTTGCGGGCGGAGCGACTGTTTCCGGAGCGGTTACAAAGCACGATGGCTCGGCCGTAGCTCAATCTAACTTTGTGGCGTGTTACGATAATTCGGTAAGCCTTATGCCAAGCGGGGCTGTTGGAGCATTGACAAGTACTACTTTTACAAATCCCTTGGTTCTTGGAGCCGACGGCAGTTTTAATTTTTGGGATGGAAGATCGTCTTTAACGGTCGGCATGTTGGCGGTTGAAGGCGTGGACATTGCATCGGTAATCACGGCAAAAGGATATTATGGATTTGGATCGTATAGCCTTGGCGCCGTTACAAGTACGCCAACAACGCCTACGGTCAATATCAAATGCAATTATAAGGCGGATTCTCCGTATGCCCCTTCGATCACTAAATTCGAAGAAGTATCGGCGACCGATCCGGTAAAAAATACTAAAACTTCATCGTTAAAGGTTACGGCGAACGAAGGTTCGGGTTCTACAGGCGATAGGGAGATTAAATCTCATGGATGGAAGTATTGGATCCCAGCCGATCCCGCCAACGCGATGGCCTCTGCTCCGCCAACTGAAGTTGCGGGTGCTACATCGACTGTATTGGATCTGGATTCGACAAAGGTTACACCCGGCAAACAATACGCATTTATCTGTAAAACCATAAATCAATGGGGGGAGACTTGGAGTAGCCCGCAACTTTACACAATCGGCTCCGGCGGCACTGGCGGCGTTGCGACATCTTTCACCTATGACCTGTTAAAATCGGAAGCCGGGAAAGTTGTTATTAACGCAATTTCTTCTCCAAAAGATATACAGGCATTCGAATTGGCTAAATTGATAAATGCGGCAAAGTCGGGCGATCCGGCAAAGCCGGCGAACGTCGTTATTGCGATCGGGCACTGGACAGGCGCCGCCTCCGAAGCATTTATAGTAGACGACAAGTCCGGCGCGAGCAAAGGATTTACGATACGAGCCGGCGAAGGCGTCCAGGTTTATGTTAATGACGATGTTAAGGGGTTTAAGCTAAGTAACTAAAGAGGAGGAGTGAGCATGGAGCCGTTGTCAATTGTATATCTTTCACTAATAATTATATCAATAATAATGCTAGTCGTTTATTTTTTGTTCGGCAAAAATACGCCAAAAGGGATCTTGTAGGATAAAAATGGCATTAAAGAAAGGGTTTAAATATGAGCGATAGATATAAAGAATTTTTAATCGATCTAATAGCAAAATCATTCCAAATAATCTTTGCTGTTATGATCATTGCGCCTATCGCAACTAGATCGTTCGATATCCCGTTATTAATTTCCGGCTCGGTTATAGCGATAATTTTGATATTATGGGGCGGGAGTATTTCCGCAAAAATGGAGGAATAAAATGAGCGAAATGGCATGGTACTGGGTTTTTATCGGAATATTTCTTGTTGTTTTATTCGGTTTTATGACTTTTGTTTTTCCAAATCTTGTCGCGAGAAGGAAGCATTAGCGAGTCAATTTTGGCGGGGTTAAAAGTTCCGAGAGAGAAGACCGAAAATTAAAAGTCGGAATTTGAATAATATGAAAAAATTATTATATATTTTAATATTTACATTGTTGGTCATTGGAAATTGGTCATTGGTCATTTGCGCAGCGTCTCACGCGGCGTATTATTACCCCCAGTATTGGATCGGCGGGACAATACAAGACCCTGACGCGAAAGCGACGGGCATGGCCGTTTATTTTTATGAATTCCTGAACAAACTTCAGGATGGGAGCGGGTTTGCCTATGGGCTAGCTGAAAAAGATAAATATTTATTAAATGCCGGCAGTACGCCGATGACCGATCCGTTCTTGTTCCTCGGCGGGACCGACTATCACGTCTTTATCCCGAACAGCAATCAAGCCGATCCGGCAAACGGATATGGCGCAGATAAAGTCGATGTGAAATTATCAAGGTCGGGGATCGATTATGCGAACCTTGTGCTTACCAAAGGCGGCGGCAAGATTGACGGCAATTATGTATTTCCTCCGGCTCCGGCGGCAGGCCCGGGGGCTGGCATAGCGTATCCTCCGCCGTTATTCGATTATATAAAATTCGGCAACCGAATTTACCAAAAGGCGTTGGTTGAAAAGGGTGATAAGTTCATAGTGCCTGCGACGCCAAAAATATTGGCGAAAGTCCAAAGCGAGCTTGCCTTAAAATCCGGGTCATTATCGATCAAGATCAACGAATCCGGCGGGCCTACGCCAGCACTCACAATTGGCGAGACAAAAATAACCAACAAAGAGCTGTCTGCATCGGGTGTTGGCGCAAAAAGCGTAAATGCCCTGTCTTTTTCATACGATGTGCCTGAGGAAAACAAATTGGGCGAAGGGGTTAATACTATAAAGATATACGTCGAGAACGCCGACGGCACAGCTACGTTTGAGGTCGCGACAGTTACCGTCATGTCAGGCCCCGCGTCGATACTGGGGCCAGTGCTTACGTTCCCATCGCCTTTCTCCCCGACAAAAGATAAGACGGTTACGATCCAATATACCCTTTCGACGGCAGCCGACATCGATGTCCATATCTTCTCGCCGACAGGCGAAATTGTCAAAAAATTCATACTGCTTTCGGGGCAGGAAGGCGGCAACGCGGGCGTCAACAAGATAACCTGGGACGGCGTGAAGCCAACAGGCCTGACGCTCGGCAATGCTATATATTCCGGCGTCGTTGTAAGCCATGCGCAGGGAAAGATCCTTGGCAAGTTCATGTTGAGCGTTGTTGATTGATCTTTGAGGAGACAATTAAATGGCCGAAGAAAAATTAAAAAAAGAATATTTTGAAATACTCTTAGAGGGCATAAGAAGCGATGTTAAGCTTGTTCTTGAAGGACACGCCGTATTAAATAAAAAGATCGATAATGGGTATGCTGTATTAAATCAAAAGATCGATAATGGGTATGCTGTATTAAATAAAAAGATCGATGATGTTAAAGAGCTGGTAAAAGCGGTGGACAAAAAAGTGGACCAGAATTACAAGATGCTGGATTATGATATCAAACAAGTGGGAAAGAGCGTCGGCGAAGTCAAAGAAAAGCTTAACGAGCATATACGTATGCCGGCTCATGCGTGAAATGGTTATCAGGCCGGTTTCAGGTTGTTGGTCGATATTATAGGGAGAAATTGCAAATGAACAAGGAAGCAAAAAAATATTTTGTCGATATATTTGCGAGAATGTCCCAAGTAATATTTACGCTTGCAATAGTTTCCCCTTTTTTCATAAATCTTTTTAGCTTAACAACGTTTATTTTTGGCGGAGTGTTTTTTGGTGTTATAGTTTTTTTGGGGTATCTTATTTCCAATTCAATATCGGAGGGATAGATCATGGTTAATGAGGCCGCTTTATATTCATTTTTGTCTATTGTCATATTAGGGGCTATCGTAGTAACGATATTTTCTGTATTTTCCGGCAAGCCTCCAAAAGGGATGTTGTAGGGGAAAATGGATATAAGGAGATCAGGTAAAAAACCTGATTATCTGATCATCAGATATTCTGCCTACTGATAATCTGATACTCTGGAGACTAGTTAGGAACCTGCGAGTGAACCCTGCCTGCCGGCAGGCACGGTTCGCGGTTCCTAACTAGTCTCATATTGGCAGTTAGATAGAGTTGCCATTCGTAAGGAATGATTTTTGGCAAGTTTTTGTTATCGGTTGTTGATTGATGAAAAAGGGGGAAAATTGATGAAAAAGGGGGGAATATGAAAAATAAAATACTAGTTTATTCGCTGTTAGTTGTAAGCTGTATGTTCCTGCTGTCTGCTGTCTCATTAGCGGAAATACCGAGGACTATTAATGTCCAGGGGCGTGTTAGCGATAAAGGCATTCCAATTTCTGACGGGAAATATCAAATGTCTGTTGACTTTACGGACAAAGATGGGAACACGATCGCAGATGGCACGGAAAAAATATTTAATGATAAAGAAATAAAGAATGGCATGTTTAATTTGCAAATTAATTTGACTGGTGCCAATGATTGGCAATTAAAATTTGATAAGCCTTATTGGGTTCTTGTTGAACTTCCGAACTTAGGCTTGAAGTTTTTGCAACCCTTAACCTCCGTTCCATACGCCTTAAACGCGGATAGCCTTGGCGGCCTCCCTGCGACTTCGTATGCCACAAAAGATGCAAGTGGAAAGATCATTGGCGCATCGGGAGATTTTGTGAAAAAGAGCGGGGATGATATGAGCGGGGTACTTGGGATTTCAGCTAAGGATGAAACAGCGGCTTTACGCGTTACGGACGACAGGACGACTATTACTCCTCCATGGTTTGGAATACCTTTTGGTGCTATTGCCGCCAAGGGCGATGGAACGGTTGGCTTAAGCGCATATAGTAAAAACAATATGGGGATTTATGCTAAATCAGATTCAAAGGCAGGAATATTTGGAGTTGGGAAAGAAGCAGGCGTACATGGTGAAAAATCCAATGATGTCTTTGGCGAGCTTGGGACTGCTCGTTATTTCGCAGGCGTTTATCCGCCCATGGGCGTTTTTGGAACATCAACGGATATAGGTATTTATGGCTCAGTGGGGGAATCCTCCAAAGCGACGACATTGTCAGGCAAAAAGATCCCGTCAATTGGTGTTGCAGGCTGGTCGCCTGATGGGAGAGGGGTTAGCGGTGGAAGCTCCACTGGGAGTGGCGTCTATGGAAGTAGCTGGTATGAATTTCCGGATACTAGCTTATGGGTAAACAATAAGGATTACGCAGCAGGTGGATATTTTGAAGCACAAAAAGGATTTGGAGTAATTGGAACTTCTTTTTCGAATAATGGCGGAAATGGTGGCGGAGTTTTGGGAAGAAGTTTGGATACAAACGATGTTGTATCAGGCTTTTTTGCGAAAAATTTTGGTGTTGCAGGAATTAGCAATAAAGGAAATGGTGTTTTTGGCGTTAGCAGTATGAACGATGGAATTTATGGGTACTCGCATGATAAAAACCATGCTGGGGTCTACGCGACGAATGCTGCCGCCACAGGAAACGCGATAAAAGCAGATGGAAAAGTTCAAATTGGATCGACAAAGGACCAATATTATGCTGATGTTGTTTTGGAAATTAATAAAGGGAAAATACAAATAGATAACGAAAGTAAAACAACTACTGTTGGGCCTGCAGCTTATTCAATTCATAATGTGGAGATAAATAAAATCGTCGGGAAAGTAACATTAAACGCTTCCAATTCCAATTCTTACAATGGCGTAACTGTAACTAATGGTTACGTGAAAAAAGATTCTATAATATTATTAACTATTTTTGACTCAAGCTTTTCTCCCGCATCGGCGCACGACCAAGCTCTAGTTATCACTAAGCAATATGATGGGGGCTTTGAAGTTGTTTTCAGGTCAAAGCCAATAGGTGGATTTAATTTTCTAGTGATCAATTAGTAAACTGTAATCTTAGCCGCAAACGCCTATCCGCTTGACAATTATACTTAAATAAACTATACTTTATATATGCAAGGTAAAAATAATGTTCTAATTAGAAGCTTGGAAGAAGTAATTAATAATACAATAAAAGAGAAGCACTCCGCTCTTGTGTTCGGGCCGCGCCAGGTAGGGAAGACAACGCTAATAAAAAAGTGCCTATCAAAAACAGAAAATCTGGGATCGTATTATCTGCAAAACCCCGAAATACGGGAACAATTTGAGAAAGACCCTTCTTTGCTAATCCGCCAGGTTGAAGCTATTGACGGGAACCCGTATATTTTTGTCGATGAAGCCCAGAAGGTGCCGGAACTTTTTGACTCGATGCAGTACTTGATCGACGACAAAAAAGCGCAATTCTTGATCACGGGGTCTTCCGCTAGAAAATTGCGGAGGAAGGGAGCAAATATGCTTCCTGGCAGGGTGAAATCCTGCCGCTTAGACCCGCTAAATTGGGGCGAATTCGGATGGATAAAAGGAAGCCATATCAAGGAATTAAAAATTGACAATATCAATTCGAGAGTTGACTATTCGCTGGAAAAAATGCTTGTTTTCGGAGCCCTGCCCGGCATTGTATTGATCGAAGATGAAGAAGAAAGAAAGGATATCCTGAAATCGTATTCGAATATTTATTTGGAAGAAGAGATCAGGGCGGAATCCTTGAGCAGAAAGATCGGGGCATTTTCAAGGTTCCTGGAACTGTCGGCAAACGAATCGGGGACAAGCCCGAATCTGTCGAAGCTTTCAATGGAAGCAGGGGTAAGCGCTCCTGCCATCAAAGAATTTTATAACCTGCTTGTTGATACGCTTGTGGCTGAAAAAGTCGAACCATACCTGAAAAATGCGAGAAAAAGGATACTATCATCGCCAAAATATTATTTCTTCGATATCGGGGCAAGAAATGCCGTGTCCAGGATGCCATTGAAAATGGAATTGGTAAATACGCAAAAAGGGACGCTTTTTGAGCATGCTGTAATTCTGGAAATCATCAGAAGAATAAGAGTATTAGGCGAAAATTATAAAGTTTGTTTCTGGAGGACAAGTGGAGGGGCTGAAGTGGATTGTATCCTCGATCTTGGGGATAGAGTTGTACCTATAGAAATCAAGGCCAGCAAGAAGGTCGCATTATCCGAGGTTAAAGGCTTGGAAATATTTTTGAATGATTATCCCGAGGCCGAAAATATTGGTTTTGTAATTACCATGGGGGATAGGCCGGAGAAAATAACAGATAGAATAATTGCTGTTCCGTGGGATTACATATAGTCGCTCACTTTTAATTGATCGGCGCATCATCCATCCCTATAACGATCTAATAATAGATATTTTATTTTTGATTCAAGTTTTAAAGCTTCACCGGCACAGGATCAAGCGCTTGTCATCGCAAAACAATATGATGGCGGCTTTGAAGTTATGTTTAGGCCAAAGCCCACGGGCGGCTTTAATTTTCTTGTTATAAATTAAATTCATAGGCCCGTATTTGTAGTTTCTTTATCCGCCCAAAGTAATTTTTGGGCGAGGTTTTTTTGAGTATGAGGAATGTAAATACTTGAAACTTGACAAATACAAGGAATATGGTATGATTATTGCAAATGTTGCCACGCTATTATCAGAATTTAGAGGAATATCTACATCCCAATAAGGTTTTGGTGATATATGGTGCAAGGCAAGTTGGCAAAACTACGCTTCTCCAAACTTTTTTCAAGAATACTAAGCTTAAATATAAAATAGACTCTGGTGATAATATTAAGGTTCAGGAAATATTGGGTTCACAAGATTTTTCAAAAATATTGGATTACGCGTCAGGGTATCAGCTTATAGTATTGGATGAAGCGCAAAGGATCCCGAATATCGGAATGGGGCTCAAGATTCTTGTCGATCAAATCCCGGGGATTCTAGTGATCGCTACAGGGTCTTCTTCTTTCGAGCTTTCCGGCCAAATTGGCGAGCCGCTAACCGGACGGAAAAGAACCCTTACAATGTATCCATTGTCCCAAATAGAGCTGCTCAAGCTATTTAATGCCCATGAATTAAATGAAAAGCTAGGCGAATGGCTCATTTTCGGAGGATATCCAGCAGTCATTACTTCAAAAACAAGAGAAGAGAAAATTAGCGTACTTGAGGAATTGGTGAATTCCTATTTGTTGAAAGATATACTTGAACTCGAGAAAGTTAAAGGAGCCCAGGTGCTAGTTAATCTTCTCAGATTGCTTGCTTTTCAGGTTGGGAACGAGGTTTCTTTGTCCGAACTCGCGAATAAATTGAATATTGATTATAAAACCGTGGCTCGGTATATAGACCTTTTTGAAAAAGCTTTTGTCCTATTTGGCTTGTCTGGATTTTCGAGGAATTTAAGGAAGGAAGTTACAAGGAAGAAGAAATATTATTTTTATGACAATGGCATCCGAAATGCCATCATTTCAAATTTTAATAATCTTGATATGCGCGATGACATAGGAAAATTGTGGGAGAACTTTTTAGTCTTAGAAAGGCTTAAAACACAGGAATATATGCAGGTACACGCAAATAACTATTTTTGGAGAACTTGGGACGGGAAGGAAATTGATTGGATCGAAGAGAGAGAAGGGAAACTCTTCGCTTATGAATTTAAATACAAAAAAGATAAAGTTGGCTTGCCTAAAGATTTTATAACCTCATATCCAAATTCGGCATGGGAAATAATAACATCTGATAATTATTTGCATTTTCTCCTGACTTAGGACACCCCCACTAATTGTGCAAAAGGCCGCGCATAAAAAAACCGTGCGAGGCGTTTCAATTATTCCTGCTGCACAATGGCTTGCCCCCCCCCCAGAAATATGCTATTATTTGCCAATAAGATGAAAAGAGTATTGTATATTTTATTGGTCATATTATTGGCAATTAGCTCAAGCGCTTTTGCAGCTACCCCGCATATTATAACTGTCCAAGGCAGATTGTTGCGATCTGGCGGCATCCCCGTCAACGGAATTAAAACCGCGACCTTTATGATAATCGAGGAGCCAAATTTGTTATTATGGTTGAGCGATCCAATGCAAGTAACCCTAATAGCGGGTGTTTTTTCAGTTGATCTCGACTTGGATAAGGTTGATGACGAAAGCTTGAGCTCCCCGAATCTATTAACTTTTGATAAGCCTTGTAAAATAATTACTAATATTGATGGAACGGTTTTTGAACAAAAGATCGCTGCGGTTCCTTACGCCTTAAACGCGGAGAAACTTAACGGTATGAATATCACGAAATTTGCAACACTGGATGCGAGCGGCAATATTATCGGCGCGAAGGCGGAAAAGTATGTAAAAAAGACTGGCGATGTAATGAGCGGCGGGCTTATTATATCAAGCGGCGGGGCAGATTTTGGGCTAGTGGCGAGCGGTGAAATCGGGGGTGTTAAAGGAACATATCTGGACAATAGCGATGCTATTGGGATGCTTGGTTACGGCAAAAAGCTGGGATTTGCAATTGTTGAGGGGAAAAAAATCAGCAAGGGAACCGAATTTTATGGCGCATACGGTAAATTCACCGATCTCGCGCAAGGAGGTCTTGGCGTCCAATTCCCCGGGAAAAAATCGTTCGGAGCCTGGGGTGTCGGCGGCGTTGCTGGGGGTTATTTTGAAAGCCAAAGCGGATATGGCTTGATTGCGATCGCAAGCAATGGGTCCGAAGGCGGGGCTTTGGGCGGCTATAATGTATTTGATACATCTGATACTAAGTTTGGAGTTGCAGGAATAAGCGATTCTGGCAATGGAGTTTATGGCGATGGCGACGCGGCCTATGGCGGGGAAATAAACGGGATATTTAAGAAAGCCGGTGTTTTTGGAAAAGGCGGGGCTAAGACGAGCGGTGTTCTGGGGTATTCTGAAGTCGACAACCCAAATCGCGCAGGAGTTGTCGGTATCAATCCTAACGGATACGCGGGGATATTCTCCGGCATTAAAGGCATGAATGTATCAGGGTCTCTTGAGGTAAAAGGTGATATCCGAGGAATTGATTGGATAAGCTTTGCACCATTTGATAAAAATTGGCCTGCACCTTTCCCGACCGACCTGGCCGACACCGTGATAGGTTATTCGAGCGGCGGCATGTTTGAAGAAGCTGTTCAGGTTGTTTCTCCAACAGAATCAATGGACCCGTATATTGTCTTTGCAAGCTCCTATCTTAACACTCCTAAGAGAGGAAAGATATTGATCAAGGCAACAGGGACTGTTCAGACTTCGGATGACGGCAACTCTCCATTTTGGGTTTCGGTCAAGCTTTTACAGACAACTTACCAAGGAACGACGAAGAAAGAATTGCCAGGCGATCTTATTACAGTGGCAGGCACAAAAGCCAGCAAGATATTCAAGTATCCGTTCACTGTACAGGGGATGTTTGATGTTTCATCTGGTTTCCCAACCTTGTTTAACCCTAATAACTACGCCGCGCTTATTAGCAATCAATTTACTTTATCTTGCGCCATGAAAACTTACGGCGGAAAGCCTTTAAATATTACGGGAAACATTCAGGCAATTTATATGCCGAATATTAATTAAATCATGAAAAAATTATATAAATTAATAATTACATTGTTGGTCATTGGCCATTGGTCATTGGTCATTATCGCACCGGCGGCCGCTATTCCCAACAAAATAATTAACATCCAGGGAAAACTGACGGACGATCACAATAAGATCGTCAAAAGTGTAAAACAGATCCGTGTCAGCATGGTTGATTCGAACAATCAAAGCATTTGGATTTCGCCTGTTATCACCATAACGGTAAATAATGCCGGAATATTCAATGCTGAATTTGACCTATCTTCCGCAACAGGCGTTGATTTTAATTCGCCTTACAGCCTTATTATTAATGTTATCGATGATGCCGACAAAGTTACGACTCTCAATCCGCAGTCTTTGACCTCTGTTCCTTATGCTTTAAATAGTGACAAATTTAACGGCCTTTCATCTTCGAGTTTTGTCGTGCTCGATGATTTTGGGGAAATTGCTGGTGAACTTGCGGGCAATGTTAAAAAATCCGGGGATTCAATGTCCGGGAGCCTCAAGATAACAGGCGGTGAAAGCGATGATTATGGCGTCGAGGCAAGCGGGTAGTCGGGCGCAGTGAAAGGGACATGGATAGGGGATAATAATTTCTTCGGGGTATTAGGCGGCTATAGTTACAAATATGGGGACGATGTGTCTTTGCCCGGGGTGTATGGGCAGCATTCAAGTTATACTGGCGCTGCCAGAGGAGGCCTTGGCGTTATAAGAAATATTCTATGGTCTTTTGGTGTTTGGGGAAAAGGGCTGACCGCGGGCGGATATTTTTCTAGCGCGAACGGGACAGGTGTCCTTGGAAAATCTACGGGAACCGGCGGAATATTTGGCGCTTATAATTCAAATTCGACAACTGACAAGTATTATGGAGTCGCAGGTGTTAGCGTTGCAGGCAACGGGGTGTATGGCGAGATAACTAGCGATACGTTTAGCAGCGAGTGGAAAGCAGGGGTTTACGGCAAAGGAGGCGCAAAAACCTCTGGAGTTATGGGATACACAACAACAGATAAAGACAATGCGGCGGCAATTGTCGGGATCAATCCAAAAGGATACGGAGGGGATTTTACAGGAAAAAACGGCGTAAAAATAAATGGGCCGCTTGAAGTTTCGGGCGGGATACAAGGCAAGGGGCTTCACTGGGCGGAAAAAGGAATTACCGCATCTAATTTTTTTACCAAGACAAGCATTGGCGGTTATTATTACCATAAAATGATCAAGCATATATATGTGACATTCCCATATTCAGGCTATGCCCTTGTTCAAGCAAGCGGCATATTCTCAAACAATGACGAAAGTTTTTCCCAAATGTCCGCGCAAATAACCGACAACGAGTATTTGGATCCTGACGGAAAAAACTTTATTATTGATGGATCGGTCGCTGTTGTGGGATTAACAAATCCAACTGGGCAAGGATTCTATCCATCGTTTCCATTTGCGTCATCAAGGGTTTTTGGAGTGGAAGGAGGCAAGTCGTATCATTTTCATTTGATCGGATTTCTAAAAACAACGAAAAGCGACGTTAAATTTAATTTTGATGGCGCCCTTAATTGCATGTTCTTCTCGAGGAAATACTGATATGAAAAGATTATCTATGAATATAATTATTACATTGTTGGTCATTTATCATTGGTCATTTGTCATTTGTGCGCCTGCGCGCGCGGATGTCCCCAAAATAATGAATATCCAAGGCAAATTGACCGATCCGAATTCCAAGGCTGTTTCCGGGGCCAAAAAATTAAGATGTTCTCTGGTTGACAATAAAGGCGCGGCTGTTTTCAATTCTAAGGTTTATGATATCCCGCTAAATAGCGACGGAGTGTTCAATGTGGATATTGACATATCTTCCACTCTCGCAGATTTTAATTCGCCATATACTTTGAATATTATTATTATCAATGAAGACGGGTCGACTTCTATTCTTGAGCCTAAGGCTCTAACTTCCGCACCATATGTATTAAATGCCGGAATGCTCGGAGGGCTTAAGCCCGCCTCTTTTGCGGCAAAAGATGCGGATGGCAAAATAGTCGGGTCGGTCGCCGGTTATGTCAAAAAAAGCGGGGATGAAATGAGCGGGGGCTTAAAAGTGAACGCCGGTAAATCTAATTTCGGGATCGAATCAAGCGGAAAAACGGCAGGGGTCAAAGGTTTATCGGCTTCAAGCGGCGATAGGTGGGGAGCGCTTGGCGGAGAGAATTATGGCGTTTACGGTCAGTCAACGGCTAATGCGATAGGCATAATAGGCGTTTATGGCGTTTATGGCGTTTATGGCTCTGGAAAAACGTTTGGAGGGTATTTTCAAAGTTCAACAGGTATTGGCGCTATCGGGAAAACAACCGGCGCTAATGGCGGAGTGTTTGGCGGATACAACACCGCAGAGGCTAATGATAAATGGTTTGGGGTTGCAGGGGCAAGCGATTCGGGAAACGGGATATATGGCGAAGTAGCCAGTAATACTTTGGACAGCGATTGGAAGGCCGGAGTTTACGGCAAGGGGAGCAATACGACGAGCGGAGTTTTTGGATATACTGATTCAACGAGTGGCGCAGGCGTTAAGGGCGTAGATAATAGCGGATATGGGGCGATATTTTCGGGGGAAAAGGGCGTAAAAGTCGACGGACCTGTAAATATTTCAGGGACAATTACCGCAAACAATTTGCCGGGAATTGCTTACGATAACTATTTTAATTTTTCTAATACCAATCTAAAGTCGAGCACGGCAGTAATCATTAAATCTGTTGAAATAGATGTGCCTGCTCCCGGGTATATATTGGTCCAATCAAGCGGAACCTTGTATTCATACGCCACTACCGATGTTTTAATTGGCTTAGGAATACTTAATATTGATAATTTCTCTTCTCAAGTCTTTTATGATGTATACTTTGGGACAAATCCATTGGTTTCGTATGTTTTTCTAGCGGATAATTCGAAATTTAATTTTTCATGCCAGTTTGAAGCAAAAAAATCGATGGGCCCCAATATATATTTCCCATTTTCTACAAGCAATGTATTTGAAACGAAAACTGCCGGCAAACAAAAGTTTTATTTGACGGGATATCTTAAACATTCTGCTTCTTCCGGCCGATTAGATGTTTCAGGCTCGATACAAGCTATCTATTTCCCAAGCAAGTAGTTTAATGTTCTACGATTTTACCGATAAATATCTTTCCGATGCCCAATTCGAAGTATTATTATAGTTTTGCTTTTTTGCTCAACGTCGTACAGCACCCTATAATCCCCGATACGGATACGGAATTGTGCTACATCGTCAGCAATAAGGCGTTTCACTCCATCAGGAAAAGGGATTGATTCCAGTTTCATAATTGCCGCATCAATACGTTTAACCTCAAAATGATCAATTTTTTTAAGATCTTTCTTGGTGCGAGGAGTGATAAGTATCTGATAAGCAGACATTTAGTTCCGTCCGACTAAAAGACGATATTTACGATAGGGAACGGCTTTTCCTCTATTGTGATCTTTTCTGCCTTGACGAATAGATTTTTTTAGCTGTTTGGAAGTTGTCTCAAGGATTATATCCTCCACCAGCGACCAGTCCTTCAATATCTCTTCTTGGAGTCTTTCTATTCTGCCCAATTTCTTTAAAATAAGATTTTTTGACGCTTCCGTCATTTTTTCACCCAAAATAATTTTAGCATATATTTCTGATCGAGTCAAAAAGGGATTGGAATTGAGTCCATCCGTCCCTATCTTTTTTATGTTATAATTTATAGACTTAGGAGCTGATTTTATGCGAAGCGATAATATTAAAAAAATGGGGCCGCCCCGCGCCTTAGTCCACCGGCCTTCCTGCCATTTGTGATTGGATCGCCATGGGACACAAGGGGATGCATTATTCTCTGCCATCGAGAGAACTCATAGCAGACACAGTTGAAACAGTAGCCGAAGCCCATCAATTAGATGGTCTTATTTTGCTAACTGCTTGCGACAAGATAACACCCGGGATGCTTATGGCGGCGGCACGGTTGAATATCCCTTCTATGTTAATCATTGTTGTAGCCAGGCTTGATAAAGTTATGGGAGAGTTGGAGAAATTCCGCGAAGATAGGGTTCTCGCAAAGAAAAAAGACGACGACCAGGACGAGAAATTGGCGGCGCATGAAAAGAGATTGCTTCGCGTTGAGTCAAAGGTTGGAGTTTAGAACCGGATACCCAGGGAATTTGGATAATAGGAACAATAATTTTTTCCAAATAACCTAATCTCCCAATTCCCAGTCGCAAATTTCCCAATTACCAAATTTCCTCGACAACGCGATTGCCCAAAAACCGCATCATTATGGTATAATTCACAAAAGAAGAGAAAAAAGGTATGACGCTATTAGTTGAGGCCAGGGCTTCAGCGTGATTTGTTCAGCCGCGCTCGGGGTAAAGGAAAAAAAGATGGACGAAGAAATAAAAAATATAACAAAGCGGATCGCCGAAAAATTTAATCCCAGAAAACTCATTCTCTTTGGCTCGTCTGCTTTAGGTGCGAGAAAAGAAAATAGCGATGTGGATTTATGCGTAGTTAAAGACTATATCCAAGATCGGACAATGGATTCAGTCGCGATCAGGAAAATTATTGGGAAAAATTTGATACCTTTTGATATTGTAGTTTTAGGCAGAGATGAATATGACAGCCGGAAAAATATTTGGGGAACTTTGCAGTATGAGATAGATAAAAAGGGAATAGTTCTTTATGAGCGCAGAGATTGAAAAAGAGAAAGCCGTAATAATAGGCGAATGGGAGCGGAGAGCGCTTGATGACCTTGTATCGGCGGAAATCATATTGAAGGAGAGCGATAAATATGAGATTTCCGTCTATCATTCGCATCAGGCAGTTGAAAAATTTTTGAAAGCAAACCTGTTAAAACTGGGGCAAACATTTAAATTCACCCACGATATTGATGTTTTGTTCGAACAAGTTTTTGGCGATGATAAAGATAAGGCGGCAGCCGAAAAAATCGCCCATCTTAACGCTTTATATCCGTCTTTAAGATATCCCTTTGGGGAAAAGATAACCAAGGACCAGGCGATTAATTGCCTGGCGATAGCAAAAGAAGCGATTAGCCGGTTGCGAAAATAGTCGTGGCGGTGGAAGGCTATGGGAAATAAGGGGGTTAGACATAGAAGATAGAAGCTTGTTTCAAGAATCCACAGTCCAGCATCCAATTTCATAATTAGCTTCCGAAACTATGGCCAAGATAACCTCAAACGATTATTTCATGTTATAATTGCTTCCTCAGGGGGTATCATCATGCGAAGCGATAATATTAAAAAAATGGGGCCGACCCGCGCCTTAGTCCACGCGACAGGCGTTTCTGATAAAGAACTTTCAAAACCATTTATCGGCCTTGCTTCCTCATTTACCGACTTGGTGCCGGGGCATGTTGATATGCGATCGCTTGAAAGAGTTATAGAAAAAGGGATACATGCCGGCGGCGGAGTTTCATTCACATTCGGCCTTCCTGCCATTTGTGATGGGATCGCCATGGGACACAAGGGGATGCATTATTCTCTGCCATCGAGAGAACTCATAGCAGACACTGTTGAAACAGTCGCAGAAGCCCACCAATTGGATGGTTTAATATTGCTCACCGCTTGCGACAAGATAACACCCGGAATGCTAATGGCGGCCGCGCGATTAAATATCCCTTCTATTATAGTTACAGCAGGCCCAATGCTCGCAGGTTGTTATAAAGGCGAGAGGCTTGATCTTGTCCACGACGCTTTCGAGGCAGAAGCGGCTTACAAGCAGAAAAAAATATCAAAAAAAGATTTCGATAGTTTAATTTTAAGCGCGTGTCCCGGAGCCGGTTCGTGTTCCGGTTTATTTACCGCAAATACTATGGCCTGTGCGACGGAAGCGATGGGAATGTCCTTGCCATTCTGCGGGACATCCCTTGCCGTATCTTCCAAGAAAAAAATGATCGCCTATGAAAGCGGCAAAAGGATAGTTGAGTTGGTATCCGAAAATCTTACTCCAAGAAAGATCATGAACATGAACTCATTCATGAATGCGATACGCATCGATATGGCGCTTGGCGGATCGACGAATGCTGTATTGCATCTGACAGCGATCGCGCAGGAAGCGGGGATCGATCTGACGCTTGATATATTTGACAAGATAAGCCGTGAAACCCCGCATATTACAAATATCCGCCCCGGCGGAAACCATTTTATGGAGGATTTTGAGAATGCCGGCGGCATTCCCGCCGCTTTTTCCGTCCTTCAAAAACTCTTGAAAGATAATCCAACAGTTTCAGGGATGTCGGTCAAACAGATCGCAAAATCTGGAGTTGTTTATGATCGCGAAGTCATAAAAACATTGGACAATCCGTATCATAAGCAAGGAAGCCTCGCCGTTCTTAAAGGAAACATCGCTCCTGAAGGGGCAGTTGTAAAACAAACCGCGGTTTCACAGAAAATGATGAAATTTTCGGGAGAAGCGATTGTTTTTGATTCCGAAGATGCGGCGCAAAAAGCGATCGTTTCCGGTAAAGTCAAAAAAGGGCATGTTGTTGTCATAAGATATGAAGGGCCAAAAGGCGGACCCGGGATGCGGGAGATGCTTTATCCAACATCGGCTATCGCCGGTATGGGGCTTTCTGATTCAGTCGCATTAATTACTGATGGGCGATTTTCCGGTGGAACAAGAGGTCCATGCATTGGCCACGTCGCGCCGGAAGCCGCTTTAGGCGGACCGATCGCGGCTGTAAAAAATGGGGACGTTATTGATATAGATATTCCGAACAGGAGAATAGAGTTGCGGGTAACGAGCAGCGAGTTGAAAAAACGATTGGCGGCTGTAAAACCGCATGAGCCGAAGATCAAAGCCGGGTGGCTTGCGAGATATCAGAAGCTTGTAACTTCGGCAAGTGTGGGCGCTATACTTAAGTAGGATAGCAGGAGGTCACTCTGAAGGGAAAATGAAAACAGATAAAATTGATGAAAGTTTAATTAAAGATGCCGCGGCTAAGATAGCGGCAAAGCTTAATCCTAAAAAAATTATTCTTTTTGGGTCGCATGCATGGGGGAAAGCTTCGGGAAGCAGCGATTTAGACCTTTTTATAATAGCACCTTCGGTTTTACGTCGAGATGAAAGGGGGGTTGAAGTTTCCAAACTTTTTCCAGATAGGTTGTTCCCACTCGACGCGCTTGTATATACCCCGGAAGAAGTTGAGCAAAGTTTAAGGCGAAAAAATCCGTTTGTGAAAGAAATTTTGGAAAAAGGGAAAATTCTCTATGGCGCCTGATTCTTTAAATTTTGAGGATTGGTTTTTAAAAGCGGGAAATGAGATAAAAGCCGCTGATGGGATTTTCTTCTATTATGAAGATCCGCCGACGGACATGATCTGTTATCATGCCCAACAGGCGGCGGAAAAAACGCTTAAAGCTTTTTTGATCTATAAGTCCGAACTGGCCCCCAAAACGCATGATTTGGTTGAACTTGTAAATTTGTGTATTAAGCAGGACAAGGATTTTTTAAGCCTGAAAGAGCTTATTGAAGTTTTAAATAAGTATTATATTGAATCAAAATATCCACCGGACAATCCTATTATTTATTCTAAAGACGAAGCAAAGAGCGCTATAGCGCTAGCAAAAAACATTTTGAAATTTTCAAAAAGCAAGGTCTCAAAAGGGGCGGTGTTAAGATGAGCCTCCCAAAATATTTCAAAGGAATATTGTGGTTCGCAGATTTCAATAAACTCTCCCTAAAAGAGGACAGAAATATTATTTTGTTCCAAGCGCTTGAGAAGGGTAGAATGGAGCACCTCAAATATCTGAAAAACAAGCTTGGCGCAAAAGCGATCGTTGATTTTGCAAGAAAAAATTCGAATAAATTCAGCAGGAAAAGCGTATTAACTTTCGCGGAAACGGTTTTTGGTGGCAAATAGGATGCAGCCGCTTCACTTTGAGGTCCTTGATGAGAAAAGAATTAAAGCGTTCAAGGATATTTCCGCTATATTGGACGAAAAATATTATCTTGCCGGTGGCACAGCGCTGGCTCTTCAGCTCGGGCATAGAAAATCCTATGATTTTGATGTTTTCGGGAACAAAGATATAACTTTTGCCGTTAAAAAAAAGATTATAAAAGGGCTTAGCGGCTATAAGATCAAAACGCTTGTAGATTCCTCCGATGAATTAAGCCTTATCCTTAATGAAGAGATCAAACTTACAGTCCTGAATTATTATTGGGATCCGATAAAGTCGCTTGTAAAGCTTAAAGGCTATCTTCCTCTTCTTTCAATATTGGATATCGCGGCAACAAAAGCATACGCACTTGGAAGAAGAGGCAATTACAGAGACTATTTCGACCTTTATATTATCATAAAAAATGAGTATGCGACTTTAAGAGCCATAATTTCTTGCTGTAAAAAAAAGTATGGAGAACTCTTCAGCGAAAAGATGCTTCTTGAGCAATTGACCTATATTGGCGATCTGGACGAAAAAGAAAAACTCATGTTTTCTTCGGAGAAATTTGTTCCGTCGAGGAAAATAATAGAGTTCTTTAAAAATAAGATCAAGGGGAACTCGCATTAAAGAAGCGTGCTATACTTAGGAAGGCGTAATGCGTAACGCGCGATGCGGGATGCGAGGGGGAATTATATGAAAGACGCAGCTGTTAATTGGTTTGCAAAGGCAGATCTGACAAAATATGCGCAAGCAGGAGATATTGTTGATCGATTTGTAAAATAAATGTTAAAATGAAAATAACAAAAAGATCGAAAGAATATTTTATAGATAATATTTCGCGGACAAACCAGGTTGTTTTTACAGTGCTCATAGTCGGCACATTTGTAACAGGGTTCAATATTATTGTTTTTATTATCGGCAGTATTATTTTTCTTTTACTTTTGCTTGCAGGAACTTTTTTAACATCAAAAACGGAGGATCAATAATATGAACCAATATTTAAGCTTGGTGCCGATGGTGATATTTTTAGTTGTAGTTTTGATCTTTGTGGCTATTGTTGCGTTTAGCGGCAAGCCGCCGAAGGGGATACTATAGGGGCTATCGGCGCAAGCAGGAGATCAGGCAAAAAATCTGATAAAGTGAAGGCAGGGCATAATATGGCAAAAGAATATGAATTAGTTGTAAATAATTTTTTGGATAGGATAAGCGCCTTAAGGCCAAGCATCAGCAGCATGTATCTTTTCGGTTCGCATGCAAGAGGGACCGCTCGACCGGATTCTGATTATGATATTCTCATTGTTGCGCCTAAAAAAAATAAGGAATTAAAAAGCAAGCTGTATGACGCTGTAATGGATATTGAGTTGGAAAAGGGCGCGGACATTTCGTTGAAAGTGTTAAAACAGGACCAATTTGACAGGCTTCGGGAATTTAACACGCCATTCATTAAAAATGTTTTAAAAGAAGGGATTAAAATTGCATAACAGCGCGTTAATAAAAGAATTTATTTCGGAAACTAAGAAGATTTTAAAGATCTAGAAAGAAGTTCCTGTTGACTGTTGTTGATTGATAATTAGGAGGAAATAATCATGAAAAAATTAATATTGTTCCTGGCCCTGTGCTCTGCTTTCTGCTTTCTGCTGTCTGCTGTCTTATTTGCCGATGTGCCGAGGACAATAAATATCCAGGGGCGATTGACGCAAAAAGATGGCGCGCCGATAAAAGACGGCCACTATGATTTCACGTTTTTCTTGGTAGATGAAAATAACAACTTCATGTCAACGATACTTAACGGTATAAACCCGATAGTAAATAATACAAACAAGCAAACTCTTACTATAGATAAAAATGGGATATTCAATGCAATCCTTGAATTTGATCCAACATTTAGTTTTGATCCCGCTGTTTATCAGATCAAAAAAATTGTTTTGGTTTCCAATGTCATAATTGACCCAGGTCAGCCCAAGGGGGTTGGCTTTGCGCAAGATATTACAGCTGTCCCTTATGCGATAAATGCTGCAAATGCCGATAAGATCGGCGGAAAAACTTTTGATGAAGCGCTAAAAGCAAGTGGTGTTTCCGTAGGCGGTGGAGGCGTTGTTAACGAAAAATTTGATCATTTGTATGTTGGCGATCAAAACAAAAATCATATAACTATGGTACCGCAAGGCAATAGTCTGGCTATATATGCTAAAGGAAATTATGTTGGCATTAATGCTGTTGGTTATAGTTTTGGCGGAACATTTGAAGCTGATCCTGTTAAAGGAGTAGGGGTTTCTGGAGCTGGTGGAATTGGCGTGCAGGGCATTGGCGCAACATATGCTGGTGGTATTTTTTATGGGCCAAATATAGGCGTTTTCGGTGCGTTATCTAGCGGACCACAAAATGGAAATAATTATGGCGTCTTAGGTGTAACGTCTATTGCTGCTGGGAAGTATCTTCCTGGCACCATTAATTCTTATGGGGTTGCAGGAGTATCAGATACGGGAACTGGCGTTTTCGGAAAGAGCGATCAATGGATAGCGATAGATGCAAAAACTAACTCGACAAAAGTTGAAGTGGCGGCTGTACATGGAGAAGCATCCAATTTTAAAGTGTTTGGCGAACTTGGGGTATCCCGTTATTTCGCAGGCGTTAATCCGCCCATGGGCGTATTTGGAACATCAACGGATATTGGCGTTTATGGTTCCGTCGGAGATTCCACCAAAGTGACGACATTGTCAACAAAAAACATCCCATCAATTGGTGTAGCTGGCTGGTCGCCAGATGGGAGAGGCGTGAGCGGGGGCAGCAGTAGCGGGACGGGGGTGTTTGGGGTCTCACAAGATGGTCTAGGCGGCAAATTTGAAAGCAAAAGCAGTGATGGTATTCATGCTTCGGGTATTTATGGAGTGTATGGCCTAAGTACTTCAAAAGATGGGATAGGAATATATGGCGCAAATGTTAATGGTATTGGAGTTAGAGGATGGAGCAGTACATCTATTGGAGGAAAATTTGAAAGTGTGAATGATGCAGGAATTTCAGGATATAGCATGAAAAGCAATGGCGTCCATGGGATTAGCGATCAATCATACGGTGTCTATGGAATTAGCAAAAGCGATTTAACCGCCGGAGTGCGCGCGCAAAACCAAAATGGCGGCCCCGCATTGTTTGTTGACGGCCCAATTCAAATGCCTGCAGGCAACGCCTCTGTAACTAGCGGCTCGCCCACAGCGACAATAAATAAGGCTGTTGGCAGGGTAAATATTTCCGGGACATCCCAGTTTGATGTAACGGTAAATAATTCTTATGTGCATAAGGATTCTATTATATTATTGACTATAATAAATTCTAATTCTAATTATGATCAGGCTGTGACGATCAAAAATCAAGTTAACGGGGCATTTACTGTCGGGTTCCGCTCAATAACTCAAGGGTTCAATTTTCTTGTTATAAATTAATCTATAATGAATAACACGTATATTAATAAGGAATTGCTTGCAATACTGGATAAATATAGCCCCATGCTAGTATATTATTTTGGGTCGGCGTCAAGGGACAAGATGGGGCCCATGAGCGACATTGACCTGGCGGTTTTATGGCCTGAAAATGAAAATACCCCAATGGTAAAAAGCTTGATCCTGCAAAACGAGATCCAAAGCCGGCTAAATAATAAAAAATACGAAATTGGCTGCCTGAATAACCAATCTTTGAGCTTTTGCTATTCGGTAATATCAACAGGCAGATGCATATATGGTTCGGATCCGAACAGGGTCGCTTATGAAACAAAGATATTGGACGAATATCTTGATTTCGGATATTTGTCCGATATTTATAACAAAGAATTCGACAAAAGGATACTTAAAAATGGATAATCATGGTCAATATTGAAGAAATACACCATAGGCTCTCGGAAATAAAGGAAGCGCTCGATTATCTTGAAAGCTCGCATGAACAAATGCGGTCGAGCAGGGATAAGTTTTTACTTGGAAGATATTTCTTGCAGGTAATGCTTGAGGCTGTATTCACGATAGGCAACCAAATAATATCCGATGCCGGGCTCAGAAAACCTTCAAATTATAAGGATATCCTGCTGATATTAAAAGAAAATGGCATAATAAGCGCAAATGAACACGAAACAATGATAAAATTTGCGGACCTAAGGAACCGGCTTGTGCATACTTACTGGAAAATTTCTTCAGAAGAACTTTTGGAAATAAGCTCTGATCTTATGATATTCCATAATTTTTCAGGAATTATAGTGAGATATATTTCAAAAAAATAACAAATGGAAAGCTCAGGCGCAAAAGCGCTCCTCGAATCCCTAAAGCACGAAGGCGTGGATATCATATTTGGATATCCAGGCGGCACTGTCCTGCCTATCTACGACGCGCTCTACACTTTCAAAGATATTAAACATATCCTCGTTCGCCATGAGCAGGGGGCGGCGCATGAAGCTGATGGATATGCCCGCGCAACAGGCAAAGTTGGCGTGTGCCTTGCGACATCAGGACCAGGCGCTACAAATTTGGTTACGGGAATTGCAACAGCAAACATGGATTCGGTTCCTATGGTTGCCATTACAGGCCAGGTTGCAACAAATTTAATAGGAAAAGATTCTTTCCAGGAAGCGGATATTACCGGCATCACAATGCCGGTCTCAAAGCATAGTTTTCTTGTAAAAAACGCGGATGACCTGCCAAGGATCGTAAAAGAAGCTTTTTATATAGCAAAGTCGGGAAGGCCGGGGCCGGTGATCATCGATATCCCAAAGGATATACAACTTAAGAAGATAAAATTTAATTATCCGGATAAAGTTGATATTCCAAGCTACAAGCCGAACATGGCCGGCCACCCGAAACAGATAAAAGAAGCCATCGCGCATATCGTGGCATCAAAAAAACCTGTCATTTATGCCGGAGGCGGGGTTATCTTGTCTAATGCCGCGCATGAATTGAAAGAGTTCGCAGAAAAATACAATATTCCTGTCACAACTACACTTTTGGGCAAAGGGGCTTTTCCCGAAACCCACGAGCTTTCCTTGGGGATGCTCGGGATGCACGGGACAGCATTTGCTAATTACGCCGTGACGGACTGCGATTTGCTAATTGCGATAGGTGCCCGTTTTGATGATCGAGTGACTGGGCATATTGAACATTTCGCGCCGAACGCAAAAATCATCCATATCGATATCGACCCTGCTGAAATAGGAAAGAATGTAAAGATCGATGTCCCGATAGTCGGCGACGTTAAAAATGTGCTTAAAGCGATACTAGGAAAAGCCTCTCCAAAAGGAGCATGCGAAGAGTGGATGAGCCAAATTGCCGATTGGAAGGCCAAGTACCCGCTTTCTTATAAGCAAGTTGGCGGCAGTATTAAACCGCAATATATTATCGAACAGATATACGAATTGACAAAAGATAAAGATACAATAATCTGCACAGAGGTTGGCCAGAATCAGATGTGGGCGGCAATGTTCTATAAATACACAAGGCCCAGGTCTTTCATAAGTTCCGGGGGACTGGGTACTATGGGATTTGGACTTCCTGCGGCGGTTGGGGCGCAATTCGGGCGGCCGGACGCGATCGTCTGCGATATCGCGGGGGACGGTTCGATCCAAATGAATATCCAAGAGTTAACTACCGCGGTAAATAATAGATTGCCGATAAAAATTTTTGTTTTGGACAATTCTTTTTTAGGGATGGTCAGGCAATGGCAGGAAATTATCCACGGGAAAAGATATTGCGCGACAAACCTTTGCGCGAATCCCGATCTTGTGAAAATAGCTGAAGCGTATGGCGCCAAAGCTTTTCGCGTTGAGCAACCGGAAGAAGTAAAAGAGGCGATCAAGCGCGCGTTAGAGATAAAAGACGGGCCGGTCCTGGTTGACTTTGTTGTGGCAAAAGAGGAAAATGTTTTTCCTTTTGTCCAGCCGGGGCAAGCGATCAATCAGATGCTGATTGATTAATGACAAATTACAAATGCCATGCCTACCGGCAGGCAGGTCAAATGACAAATGATGGAGTTGTTTTATGAAACACACTATTTCTGTAATTGTTGAAAATAAACCCGGGGTGCTCTCGAGAGTATCGGGTCTTTTCGCGCGAAGAGGTTTTAATATCGAATCTCTTGCGGTGGGAGTGACCGAAGATCCGCAGGTTTCCCGTATGACAATTGTTGCCGAAGGCGACGAAGCGGACCTCGAGCAGATAATTAAACAGCTCTACAAACTTATTGATACGGTAAGGGTTTTTGACCTGCCGGCAGATAGATCTGTCGAGCGGGAATTGGCATTGATAAAAGTTTCCGCTAACGACAAGACAAGATCGGAGATAACCCAGATCGCAGACGTGTTTCGCGCAAGGATTGTCGATGTTTCGGACAATTCGATCATTATCGAGATCTCGGACGAACACTCGAATGTTGAAAGCATCGAAACAATGCTGCAAAAGTTTGGCATTAAGGAAATGGTAAGGACGGGAACGATCGGATTGCTGCGCGACTTGACACAAAATACAGTCTAGAGTAAGCTACATACACTATGTGTTAGTTGATTGCAGTATTGGCATATGGAAGGTGGAATGATGTATTTCAACCCGCAAGTAAAAGAAAAAAAAGAAGATTTTTATAATTATCAAATATTGCAGGAAGAGCTCAAAAAAGCTGTTTTAGATAAGTTGATCCCACTGATAGCAGTCTATGGGTTGAGGCGAACAGGGAAAACCAGCTTGATCCATGTGGTTCTTAATTCGCTGAAAAAGAAATATGTGTGGCTAGATGGGCGGGATATAGAATCCAGAGAAGATTTTCAGGTAAAAATTGCGAATGAAGTTAGGAAAATGAAGCGATTCAGCATAAAAACCATTTCCATTAAAGGTTTGCAGGTGGATATCGGGCTATTCAAAGAAGGGCTGAATTATTTAAATCAACGCAAAACGATCTTGGTAATAGATGAAGCCCAGTTATTAAAAAGAGCCCATTTAGATAAAATTGTCGCCTATATTTACGATAATTATCCGGATATTAAGATCATTCTATCGGGATCCGAGATCGGCATGTTGATGGCTTTTCTTGGGAAAGAAGATGCGCAGGCGCCGCTTTTCGGCAGGGCTGTTTTTGATATCCATACCCATAGGTTGGAAAAGGAGAATTCATTAGGCTTTTTAAGTATTGGCGCAAAACAAGCTAAATTAAATTTCAAAGAAAATGAAATCATGGAAACGATCGCCAATCTGGATGGAATAATCGGATGGCTTACAAAGTACGGCTGGTATCGGTTGAATTTTTCGCACAAAGAGGCCTTGCGCAAGACGATCCAAGACGGCAAGTATATCGCTAAAGAGGAATTCGGCAGGTTTTCGATCCGGTCGGAAAAGAAATATAATTCAATTTTAAGAACATTAAAAGGCGGGGCTGGATGGGAAGAGATAAAAAAGAAAACAAGGATTTCCGATAAACAACTCTCATCGATGTTAAAAAGAATGACAAGCTATGGTTTTATCGAAAAGCATGACCGGATATATACCATTGCGGACCCTCTTCTCGAGGCCGCTTTTTAAGATTTAGAAAGATGTAAGGACGGGAACGATCGAATTATTAAGAGGAGGAGTGGAGTAAAATGGCAAAAGTATACTACGAAAAAGACGCGGATCTCAATGTTTTGAAGGGTAAAAAGATAGCGATAATCGGTTTTGGGTCGCAAGGAGCCGCGCAATCGCAAAATCTTAAAGACAGCGGACTCGATGTAGTTATAGGACTAAGAGAAGGTTCGGCTCATTGGGAAAAAGTTAAAGAAGCAGGATTAACCCCAATGACTATCGAAGAAGCCGCAAAAGCGGCCGATATCGTCCAAATTTTAACCCCTGACGAAACTCAAGCCGATGTGTATAAGCAGTCGATCAAAAAATATATGAAAAAAGGCAAAACTCTGGCTTTCTCGCATGGTTTCAATATCCATTTCAAATTAATTAAACCATCAAAAGATATCAATGTCATCATGATCGCGCCAAAAGGCCCCGGCCCAATGGTCCGCCAGATGTATGTCCAGGGTGGAGGCGTTCCATCTCTCATCGCGATCCATCAAGATGCGACTGGCGATGCCAAACAAATAGCTTTAGCTCATGCCAAAGGGCTTGGAGGGGCTAGAGCCGGAGTTTTTGAAACAACTTTTAAAGAAGAAACAGAGACCGATCTTTTTGGCGAACAAACTGTCCTTTGCGGCGGCACAAGCTCGCTTATTATGGCAGGGTTTGAAACTCTGGTTGAAGCGGGATATCAGCCCGAGATGGCATATTTCGAATGCTGCCATGAGCTAAAACTCATAGTCGATCTGATCTATAAAGAGGGCATTGCAGGTATGCGCAAAGCGATCAGCAACACGGCTGAATACGGAGACCTGACCGTTGGCCCAAGGACAATCGACGCACGCGTCAAGAAAAATATGGCAAAAGCGTTAAAGAGGATCCAAACCGGAGCCTTTGCAAGAGAATGGATAAAAGAGAATAAAAATGGCTGCACCAATTTTAATGCCATGCGCGAAAAAGATAAAAACCATCAGATAGAAAAAGTCGGCACCAATCTTCGAGCTATGATGCCGTGGCTTAAGAAGTCCAATTAAATATAATGAAATATGGCAATAATTGTTCATAAATACGGCGGGACATCCGTTGGGACTCCCGAAAAAATAAACAACGCCGCAAGGCGTGTCAAAAGATTGCATGACGACGGGAATCAGATCGTCGTTGTCGTGTCGGCAATGGGCCATACGACGGATGAATTGATTGGCCTAATGGATAAAGTAACCTCAAACCCCAATCCTCGCGAATACGACATGCTTGTATCGACCGGGGAGCAGGTTTCGGCGGCACTTTTGGCCATGGCTCTTCAAGAATTGGGCTGTCCCGCTGTTTCATTGACCGGAGGCCAAGCAGGGGTTGAAACAGAGGACATTTATAAGAGAGCCCGCATAAAGGACATTAAGCTTAATCGCATCAAATCCGAACTAAAAGATGACAAAGTTGTCGTTGTAACCGGATTCCAAGGGATCGATAGTAAAGGCGATATCATAACGATCGGCCGCGGTGGATCGGATACCTCGGCGGTCGCAATTGCGGCGGCGCTTAAAGCGGATGTTTGTGATATCTATACGGATGTCGACGGCGTATATACGACTGATCCCAGGATCGAGCCCAATGCCCGAAAATTAAAAACAATTTCATATGAAGAAATGCTCGAGCTTGCTTCCCTTGGGGCGCAGGTCTTGCATCCTCGTTCTGTTGAATTGGCAAGCATCTATGGGATAGTTATTCATCTTAGATCCAGTATCAGTGAAATAGAAGGAACATATATCAAGGAGGCATCTGAAATGGAAAAGAAAGAAGCGGTGAGGGGGATAGCATTGGACGAGAATGTCGCAAAGATCGGCATCTTAAAAGTGCCGGACAAGCCCGGGACCGCCGCAAAACTCTTTTCCGCATTGGCCGACGATAAGGTAAATGTTGATATGATAGTCCAAAGTATCCATTCGGGCGGCGCTTTTGCCGATATGGCATTTACTGTTGAACGCCCCGATGTGAAAAAAGCCGTCGATGTCACACAAAAAATATCAAATACTCTTGGAGCCGAAAAAGTCGTTTCAGATCCGGGTGTTTGCAAGGTATCGCTTGTTGGCGTTGGGATGGTATCCCAGCCGGGCACCGCGTCACAAATGTTCAAAACGCTTTCCGACGAAAAAATAAATATTCAGATGATAACCACATCTGAAATAAAGATCTCATGTGTTGTGAAGCTTGAAGACGGCAAACGAGCAGTCAGAGCGCTGCATAAAGCTTTCAGATTGGATAAAATTGTTCAGTAATCTTTTTTTTGCAATAGTAGTCTCGTATCTTATTGGTTCGATCCCCTTTAGTTTGATCTTTGCGAAATTATTTACGGATACAGATGTTAGGCAAAAGGGCTCGGGCAACGTCGGCGCTACAAATGTCCTTGTCACGACCGGAAAAAAAAGAGCCGCGATCCTATCGGTGTTTTTTGATATTCTAAAAGGATTTGTCGCTGTCGCAATTTCTAAGATATTATTTGGAGCCGATATTTATGCCTATACTGCCGGATTGTTTTCGATAATAGGACATGATTTTCCTGTTTTTCTTGGATTCAAAGGCGGGAAGGGCGTTGCGGCCACGACAGGGGTCTTGATCGCTCTTAATCCAATAGCAATTTGGTTTTGTCTGCTGATCTATATTGTTTCGATCTCAATATCCCGCTATCTAATATTATCGAGCATAATTACGATCGGATTTATTCCCTTTATCTTGTGGTTTTTAGGTGAAGGGTTATTTGGCATAATATTTGGTATTTTGGCGTTTCTTTTAGCTTTATTCGTCCATCGTAATGATATAATAAGACTCCTTTCGGGCAAGGAAGCAAAATTTGATCGGGGCGTAGCTTAGCTTGGTGGAGCACTCGCTTGGGGTGCGAGAGGTCGGCCGTTCAAATCGGCTCGCCCCGATTCTAATCTTTTTTCGGAGCGTGGCTCAGCTTGGTAGAGCGCCTGGTTCGGGACCAGGAGGTCGTGGGTTCGAATCCCGCCGCTCCGACCAGACTGTACTCTGTGCGGTTTCGGCGGACGATGGGGAAAGGCCAGCAAAACAGCCCTGCGCGATTTTTCCCCTGTGTTCCGCCACAAAATTATACGGCTGCCGCCATTCCCATGAGCATATTGAGCAGTTATCGCCGCACCACATTCACCACACCGCAAAAGACCAACAAAAGGGAAATTATGGCCGCTTTTTGTTTTTCTAGGTTTTGAGTTATCTTTTAACACTTTTTGAACGGCTTCAAAAGTCGCTCGGGAAACAATTGGATCAAACTTGCCTTCGTAAGCTTCGCCGTTGTGGATTATCACAACTCAGGCGATCACTTAAACTTGCTAATGTATGCTTGCCATCTGCAAATTCTTCAAAGGCCAATTTGATAATTCTTGCTTTCACTGGATCTGGATCAATGTTTCTAGTTTTGGGATTATTCACATAGCCAAGCGGAGCCAATCCATTCCATTCACCGCGCCTGAGTTTTTGACGTTTCCCGCGCTTCACATTTTCAGATAAGTTATCTGAATAATAAGAAATAAGGGAGGGCATTATAATTCCTAATCAGAAGAAATCATCTGCTTATCAATTCCACCATATTGATTTATAAAAGATAATACTCGAAGACCGCCGTTCACTCCTTCTTCTGGAAGTTGAAGGATATTAGGATTTTCTTGGGCAATGGTTCTGGCACGTGTCCCAACATTTATACTTAAGGCCTCAGGAAAAGTCATAAGTAGTTCGCGATCAATTTGATGTGTTCTGGCTGAATCAGCCATAATAAGCGTGCTAGTCATATCTATTCCTAAGGTATTTATGCAGAATCTAGCAGCATCTTCTTTGTGTTGTAATACAACCTTAACGCTGGTCCTGCCAGCTTTATAGAGTTTTACTTCAATTCCGGTATCAGACAGCATTTCTCTCGCTTTTTCAATAAAGTGGTTTCTCGGACTTTTAACATGGCGTAAATCTATTCGAAACTCCGGGTTAATGCGGGGCGTTCTTTGGTCTATTTCAAATTGACCCTTAAAATTCTTATCTAGTAAAGCTATAACTCTTTGGCGAAAATCAGTAGTTATGCGACTTTTGCGATTATATTCTTCCAGATAAACTTTTGACCCCGCAGCATCAAAGGTAAATCCTCTGGTGGCACCATCAGAAAAGATCACTAGTCTATGGCGCAATGCTGCAGGAATATATTGAACAACCCTTTCATCAACATTAGCCTCAAGGTCTTCAGTTTCTAAAATGAATCGTTTACCATTCCCAAGAATATCAAGTATTTGCTTAAGCATGCTACCGGAGAGATGCTCATCGGTTACGACTAATACTCCGTCAAGGTCAGCAATGACATTATCAATTTTAGTAATTTTAGAAGGTTTATCTGTTTTTGTTTCTATTGCTACCCCTAACATGTTGGCTAGTTCCCTGTAATAAAAACGGGATAGATTGGCAAACCTTTTTGATCTAACCACCCCGTATCCTTCTTGGTAAGCCAAGTGGAACTCTTTGAAGTGATCTTTATCATCAAAAAATGCAGGGGTATGTCTGTCACCATACATAAATTTTTGTCTTATTTGATGAGGAACTGCATCGGGTTCCGCGGCCGCTTGGACAAATATCACTGCCGGACCTTCTATTTTAGAAATGTCATCCAACCTGGCCGCTTGTGTATTCTTCTTTTTCCCCACTCGTAAATAAAGGTACTTATTGCCAGGGTACCAGAAATATAAACGATATGGCTGAGCCTCTTTAGGTTTATCTGCTTCCTTTTTTATGGTACTCACCAATTTGTTAAATCCATTTGTGCGGGTTAACCCATCCAAGAAATCTCTATCTTCTCCAAAATCCTCAGGAACCACATTGCCCAAGAGAGCCCTATTTAGTGCCATAAAATAATTACGGTAACCTTTAAAGGCATCCGGTATGTGCGGTGATGTCCTATGCGGATCACTAACTGAAGTAGAAGCGTCAACTACGATGACAATCGGGTTTTGTTGAACCAATGTTCTTAATTGAGAAGAAGTAAAAAGATTAAGATTTAAAACATATTCATTAGTATGGCTTTCGGTGGAGCCAACTTTTGTACTTACAACCGGGATATTTGTACCTACAATTGTCTTCCTGCCATGCCGTTCCTGCAAAATTGGTGTTAAGGCTACCTCGCCATAAGAAAGATTTGCAACGACCATCACTTTTCGCCCAATTGTTTCAGCATGTTTTTGAATTTCAAGGATTTTTTCTCTTAGAAGATGTGCCTCATAAGCAACTGCGCGAACCTGAAGTTTCAGCTCTGTGGGAATATCTCTTCTATAGAAACGCCCTTTTTCGCCTTCTTCTACCATAACCAGATATTCTTCAAAGGTTAGTTCTTTTGGTGAAGATCCTTCCACCACTTTAATAGCATCAAAATAATTTAGGAGTAGGTGCAAGGGATTATTTTTATCAAAACTACCATGTATAATTTCTCTTTCGGCTTCAAATGACGGAGAAATCGGCAATAAAGAGTCGAGCATGTTATGATCGGCCAAAACATTTAAGGCCTGGAAAAGCTTGTCCATTTTATTCCCAGCTATTTCTCTCAGCCCTTTTATGTCCCCAGGTTTAATTTTCTCCAATACTTTTGCATTTAAACTAGACGTAATTGCCTTTACATAATCCAAGTAACTCTTAACACGTTTTCTTTTCGTATCGTCAGGGAAATTTACCAGTATCATCCCACCAGGGCGGCTATTGTCCGTGAAATACTCATATTCTTCAAAATAATCAATAAATTCTTTTATTAATACCAATTGTCCTATGCTTTCTGCCCCCCTAAGAAGCTCTGGCACAACATTTGATCCCAATGCCTTAGTTTCGCCCTTCCACCATTCCTCATCATGCGTAGGTAATTCGGGTAACAACGTCGCTTTTAAATAGGCCATTTCGTCCGTTATACTTTCATGAGACTTGCAAATAGCCGCAAGCAGTGCTTTTAACCCCATGTGCCACTCGCTCAATTCTTTCGTGCTTTTTGCTTTCGAGATTAATATAGAAAGAGCAGATTGAACGTATGAACCAACAGCATCAGATGCGCCAAGGATAAACCAGCTATTGTTGTCATATATCCTAACTTCTTTATCAGCAATTATAGCTTTTGCTTCATTGTCCCATTCTTTCAGTTCCGCAGTGTTTTTTACCTTCCCAAGCAAAATTGGAAGTGTATACTCTAAGTGCCAATCGGGCGATCCAAATTTCTCAAAATAATCAACAAGCAGGGTCATGATTTCTTTATTCCATTCTTCTAGTTCTTTAACATTTTCAACTTTTGAAAGCAAAACTTTCAAAAGTTTTACGCTGTCATTGATTACATCCTCAATTCTAGAAAGGGAAGATTTTTCGAATTTTTGAAAATAATCAGTAATCAGTAATAGAATTTCTCTGTTCCATTCTTTTAATTCATCAAAGCTTTTTACCTTCCCAACTAAAATGGGAAGAACTTCTTTTGCATAGGTATCGGCCGTAAATAGTTGACGGCAATCAGCAACCAGAGACTTTATGCTTTTTAATTCTTCAATACTTCCTACCGCTTTAATTAAAGTTAGAAGGGCGCTATTTTTGTAAATATACGGCTCTCCAGCAATCAGGGATAGGATTTCTTTACTCCATTCTTTTAACTCCTCGATGCTTTTCACCTTTTCAAGTAAAGCGGGAAGAATTTCTTTTATATAATGATCGGACTTTTCGTTGGGTGGCCAATGATATTCTGGACCAAGTAAATTAATAAGTCTGAATACAAGATTCATTGTTTCATAATTTGTTTTATTCTTTTCTTTAATAATTTCGGGCCACAATTTAGATAACTTTTGAGATGCAATCCGGGATATAGTCTGAGCACATGATCTCTCCATCTCTTCTCTTTGTGCTTCTTTTTCTTTACTACCCCATAAGTCGCCAATAATTCTGAAAAGCCCAACTTCGATTGGTGCATATTTCATTAATGTTGGTTTGCTATCTCTTGTTGCATGGAATTCAAGGCTGATATATTGCTTTGAAAATTCAATAAATTCTTCTACATTTGAAAATTCATCGGCGTTCCTGCTCGCTATTTTAATCTTTAGTGCTTCTATTAGCCGATTCCTAATTTGTTCCCCATCTTCATGATCGTAAAGGGCAATTTGAAGCCATAGATAAGCCAATAAATATGACACCTCGATGTTTTCACCGCTTAATAGATACGGCAATAAATTATAAAATAGAGGCCTACAAATAGTAGCAAGCTTATCTTTTTTGCTATTTTCCTTACAGATGTACGCAAAGGTAATAAATGCTCTCTCTGATAATAATGGTGCATTAAGTGCTAGTGTTTTTAAAAATTCAAGACATTCTTCTGAACTGCTTTCAAGCATAAAAAGACCTAACGTCTGGATGAAAAATCCATTTTCTTTAAGATTTGGCTTACCAGCGGCTTCTTTAATCAATATCCCGGCAAATTCTGCTTTTTGCTCAGGGCTGATATTATGATAAATATAAGACATAATATTGTAAATATCTTTATTAATTTCACGAAATATATCCCGATGATATCCGCATGAATCTAACGGCATAACGATCCCTAGCTCAAGTATCTTTCTTGCAAATTCTATTTTTTGGTCAGAAGGGAGATTATATGCAATCTGATGCATAAGATATGTCAGCCCCTTCTCGATAGATAGGAAGGGAATGCCTAATTTCCCCTTTGTTTTTTCGCCAAAGCCTGCATATAAAAGACGATTCCAACAAAACTCTTTCGTAAACTTGAGAAAATCAATCAAAGTCCCTGCAAGTAAAAAGCTTTTTCCTGTGCTGAGAAAAGGCATAACCCTACTTATCTTAATCATGTTTTGATAGATCTTTAGATGTGTTTTTAATGCAATCTTGTCTTGAGATGAGTGATATAATTCTTTATCTCCAACCTTTGCAAGCAATTCTTGCAATCTTCCGATCAGTCTCAGCCCTTTTCTTTCTTTGCCGAAAGGCAAACTCAAGCATTGAGAAGTAAATGTTTCTGGGATTACGCTAAGGTCAAATGCTATGTTTGTTGCCTCTTTTACTCGGATTGGGTTAATTTTCAGTCTTCCAGTAAATCTACATAGAACATCTCTTCCCTTTAGTGCAGTCATGGTTTCATCAACCAAATGAGTTCTTTCAGCTTCTGTCTGAGCAACGGAAGATTTAATTAGAGCATTTCTTAAAAAAGGATTACCTCTTCCAAAATGATAGCCAATAAAGCCGCGTGTTCGATAAAAGATAGGGCTACTGACCATTTTTAACATCTCCCTTTAAAAATAGACAACACGAGTTCAATAAGCAAGTATATACTGTGCTGATTTATTTTACATCCTTTTCTGTCGACCCTCTCAGCGGACCCACATATACATCGTGAAATTTCTGCCGAAATTTCAATATTTTTCTATAACTCTCTTTGGTATTTGTGTTCAACGTTTTAAAAAGTGGGAATGAAGATATAAAGCGCCGCGTGGGAATTATTGGCTTGCTATCGTCCTGTTGACTTTAATGGGTGTTCCTTTTCTTCTTTTTAGGCACAAATTCCAGAATATCCCCAACGGAGCAGTCTAATAAGGCGCAGAGTTTTTCCAGCGTCTCAAATTTAATGCCGGAAACTTCCTCATTGTAAAGACTAGATAGGGTATTTGGATTTATTCCTGTTTTTCTGGCAATCTCAGCGGCGCGCATTTTTCGCTCCCCTAGCAATTTCCCCAAATGAATTTTTATTGGCATTCCCCCTTTTCCTTTGTTGTTATCAAATTATACGCCCACAATAATACTTCAGTCAAATGCAATAATAGAAAGTACCATTTTGGGCATAAAAAGCTCTTGACATTTATACTACTATATTGGTATAATATATTATCGGAAGCATATAAATATGGAGGGGGGTAGATATGAAATGTGTTGGTATCGAGGGTTCAAGAAGTCTGCCAGATAATTTTCGCTTTCATGTTCGCGAGGTTGTTTCACATCTTCTGGCAAAAGGGTGTTACATAAATTCTGGCGGCGCAATGGGAGCTGATTCATATGTAATTGCCGCGCTTCTCAGATACGGCAAGGCATACAGAGGAGTGATCTATTCGGCATGGAGTTATTTCTCTGGTTTTCCCTATTCGGTAAGGCAGGAAATCGGCGAGTTCGCCAAAAGAGGCGGGAGAATAGATTGGGGTACGGTTCAGCCCGACCCGATGGGAAAAGAAGTAATCGCTGGTCTTTTGGGAAGAAATAGAAAATTAGTGCAAAATTCTGATGCGCTAATTGCGTATTTTTATGGAGAATCCAGAGGAACAATATATACGATAAGGGAAGCAAGAAAAAAGAACCTCCCGATAATTGTTTTTGTTTGCGATCCTGTTTCATCCCGATTATATCAAAATCTCGACAGACAAATCGGTGGCCAAATCAAAATCTTCGAGATCAGCACACAATCTATGCCGGATAAACTTTTTGTTTGATGAATATTGTAAAATCGCTTATAATAATGTTTGTTCTCAGCCAGAGGCTGATCCGCCTTTGGCGGAAAAATAGGTTCGAGCATCGTTCAGTATGTTCGATGTGCCTTTTTCATGGTATAATAACAATTATGTTCATTCCCCATGACACTCACGGGAAGCCAATTCGCTTCGCGATCCTACTTATTGTCGTATTTGCCGCTTTATTTTCATTTTACGGCTTAAAAGAAACCCGGGACAAGCAGCAGACAAGAGAACTTGAAGCAAAGGTCAAGAAGATCCAAAAAAAGCTCGATTCAACCCCTTCCGGCTGGCCGTTGCGCGGCGCGATCAATTCCGGATATGGATATCGGTATTCCCCATGGCGCGGAATGCATACAGGCATAGATATCAAGGCATCATATGGGGATCCTGTCAGGGCTACTGCCCCAGGCTTTGTTTCTTATTCGGGATGGATGCAGGGTTATGGGAAAACCGTAGAGATCGACCATAAAAATGGTTTCAAAACTTTGTACGGGCATAATAGCGTACTCGCTGTCAATGTCGGAGAAAAGATTGAGAAAGAGCAAATTATTTCTTATGTCGGCCTGACCGGCTTTTCAACCGGAGCCCATCTGCATTATGAAGTCAGGAAATATGAAAGCCCGATCAATCCGGTCGCTTTCTTAAACTTAAGCGTATTATCTGCCGGCAAGTATTTCTGATCGATGGGAACCCTGTATATTGTTGCAACGCCTATCGGCAACCTTGAAGATATAACTTTCCGCGCGGTCAGGCTCCTCTCCGAAGTTGATCTAATTGCCGCAGAAGATACAAGAAAAACAAAGATACTCCTTGATCGGTATAATATCAACAAACCTCTTACTTCTTATCATAAATTCAATATCAGGACAAAAACCAGCCATATTATTGGATTATTGAATGAAGGGAAAAATATCGCGTTGGTGTCCGATGCCGGAAGCCCTGGGATCTCGGACCCGGGATTTGAGCTTATCAGGGAATCAGTTAATCAGGGCATCAATGTTGTTCCAATACCCGGGCCATCAGCTGTGATTACCGCTCTTTCAGTGTCCGGTTTAAATACCGACAAATTTATTTTCTTGGGATTTCTTCCGAGAAAACCGGGGAAGCAAAGAAAAATATTTACCGGATTGATTAATTTCGACGGAACGATTATAATCTATGAGTCGCCGTTCAGGGCCGTTAAGACTTTAAAAGAAATACTTAATATTTTTGGCGACAGGAATGTTGTCGTGGCGCGTGAGCTTACAAAAAAATTCGAGGAGGTGGTGCGAGGGAAAATATCACATGTTTTGGGACACTTTACTGCGAAAGATGTTCGCGGCGAAGTTACGGTCTTGATCGAAGGAAAACGATCCAAGCAAGCGGCTCAATCGGGAGAGATATAAACGGTACGCAGGTTCTAATCCTGCCTTGCGTGGAATAGAGTAACCCGGAGCTCTACTTATAAGGAGTAGAGTTGTGAAAAAAGTTATTAGGTTGGTTTTGTGTCTCTGTGTCGCTATGTCTCTATGTCCAATGGTTAATGCTATCGAGCTTCCCTCCTTTTACAGCGAAGAAATCGTTGTTACCGCTGCAAGGATGCTTCAGCTCAAAACAAGCATTCCGTGGAGCGTTTCGATAATAAACAGCGATGACCTCAGATTGAAGGGCGCGAAATACTTATCGGATGCCTTGAACGGAGAAATTGGGACAGATATTGTCAACTATGGGGGCCTGGGCGCCCTCTCTTCTGTAAGGCTTAGGGGCTCTTCATCCCAGCAAGTTTTGATCCTGGTTGATGGAAAACGAGTGAATTCGCCATTGAACGGCGGAGCTAACCTTTCGAATTATCCAGTGGATGAGATCGAGAAGATAGAGGTTGTCCGAACGCCTCTTTCGGCGGTTTATGGGGCGGATGCGGTGGGCGGGGTAGTTAATATAATCACAAAGAAGCCGGTTGGCGGGGAAAAAGCCGTAATTGTTTCTCTGGGTTCTTTTAACGAACAGAAAATCAGGTTGTCTTATAATTATTCCGATGATAAATGGCGAACATATTTTAATGCCGGACTAAACAGGGCTGACGGATCCCGCGCTAACAGCCAATTTGCGGAATCGGATTATAATGTAAAACTCAGCAGGCTTCTAACCGATATAACTGATCTTGAACTGGAGTATTCCAATTTCTCAGCCGATAAAAGGATTCCCGGATCGGCATCTTCCCCTTCGCCAAACGCGTTGCAGGAAGACAGGAATAACATCCTTGGTGTTTCGCTTAGGTCTTCGCCCGACCCAAAATCAAGCTATCTTGCAAAGATTTATCAAAGGGGAGAAAACAGCCGTTACAAAGATCCCAATCAATTAACCGACAACCCCTATCAGGCAATAATTTCAGGAATTGAAATTGAAAAGCGCGCGGATAAATTAGTCGTTGGGATTGATGCAAGGCAGGACGCCGCGGACGGCAGCGCAATTTCAGGTTATAAAGCAGTCAGGAATATAGCGATATTCGCTGAAAATACTTTTGGTCCGTTGTCGCTTGGGTTAAGGGAGGATTTGCATTCAACTTTTGGCTCAATTTTAACGCCGAGAGCCGGAGTCGTAAAGCAAATAAACCAAAATACTTCTATTTCATTAGCATATTCCGGCGCATTCAGAGCTCCTGTCTTAAACGAGCTTTACGGCAATTATCCCGCTTATTACGCAGGAGGGCTCCCCTATCTGGGGAATCCCAATCTTAAGCCGGAAAAAGGGTATTTAGCTGAAATTTCAGTCGAATACTCTCAACAAGCCCGCATAACCGTATTTTCTGGAAAAACTTCCGATCTTATAACGCCCAGCTGGCCGGTTAATGCTTCGTTTACGGCTTATTCTCCAGTAAATCTCAATTCTATCACCCGGCAGGGAATAGAGCTCGAGTATAAACAAGCAATTACCCCATTGCTAAGAAGTGTTTTTAATTATACGTATCAAAATTGCGTAGACGACAGCAACGGAGATAAAATTGTTTACCTGCCGAACAATAAAGCCAATCTGAGTTTGTTGATTGGCGATAGTATTGGTGGTGGAAGTTTCGTTGCCAAATATGTAGGGGAAAGACCTTATTTTGCTTACCCTGCACCAACTTATGCGGCAACTAAAGCCCTTTTACCAGACTTTTCTACAGTAGATCTTCATTTGTTTAGGAAAATAGGGATGGCAGAAGCTTATTTGGGAGTCGAGAACCTTTTTGATAGAAGCTATCAGTTGATAGCCGATTATCCTCAGCCTGGTCGGAGATTTTCATTTGGAATGAAATATGGGTTTTAGACAATGAAAGCTTTCGTCTCCTGGAGTGGCGGAAAAGACAGCGCCTTCGCTTGTTACAAGGCGATAAGGCAAGGATTAGAAATAAGTTGCTTGCTTAACGCAGTGAGAAAACGCTATGGTCGCGTTGCTTTTCACGGCGTACGCAGAGAACTGATTAAGCTGCAAGCGGAAGCCATTGGCATGCCGCTCCATCAATTTATGGTCAATAAGGATAATTATGAGGGAAAATATAAGGAAGCGGTTTCCGCCGTTAAAGCTTGGGGGATCAAGGGTGGGGTGTTTGGCGATATATTTTTAGAGGATGGCCGCCAATGGGTGGAGAAAGTTTGTCGGGCGATGAGGATCAAGCCGGTTTTTCCTCTTTGGAAAATAAAGACCGAAAAGTTGATCAAGGACTTTGTTGCCGCTGGTTTTGAAGCTTACGTCGTTAGCACCCAAGCCAATCTTTTAGGTAAAGAATGGGTAGGCCGAAGGGTGGATAAAAGTTTTATCAACGATCTTAAAAGGTTAAAGAATGTGGATATTTGCGGGGAGAATGGGGAATTCCATACTTTTGTTGTAGACGGTCCGATCTTTAACAAACGGATCAAGTTAATGAAAACCCGCAAAGTCCTTATTCGAGGATACTGGTTCTTGGATATTAGAAAATACGTATTGATCGATAAATAATTTCCTGAGTGCCCGGGTGGCGATATTCTTTTGATGTGAAATGTGAGTTATAATTTGGTATAATCTGGATAGGAGGGATGCAAATGATTATCGATTATATCGAAGCCGCATTAAAGAAAGCGCACTACGACATGATCCAGGATCAAGAGCCGTTTTATGCCGAGGTGCCTGGGCTTGACGGGGTCTATGCCAGCGGTAAAACATTGGAGGACTGCCGCAAAAATCTGGCAGAAGTAATTGATGATTGGATCGTTGTTCGGCTGAGAAGGGGATTGTCGATTCCGCCAATTGAAGGGCATAAGATCGAAGAATTGAAGGAATTGAAAATTAATGCCTAAACTTGGCCCAATCTCCTGGAAAGAGCTCGTCCGTCGACTCCGAGAGTTCGGTATCGCGGAGAGATTGGAGTTGATCTTTTAAACAGGATGAGACTAGTTAGGAACCTGCGAGTGAACCCTGCCTGCCGGCAGGCACGGCTCGCGGTTCCTAAAATCTACGAGGAAACCGCGACGCTTGTCCCGATTCCCACATCGGGATTTAGTCGCTGGTTTCCGAGTTGCTAACTGGTTTGATCGCGGCGTCTTTTAGTGTTGTTTTCATGGTAAATCACAAAGCAAGGACAACACAGGCCCCGTTGTTTGTTTATGATGAGATGGTAGCGACAAAGGCAAGCATCGCAAAACCTGCGGCTGAACGCCGCGGTTTAGAAGCGGCAGTGGGAACCGATACGTTTAGTGTCGGGGGTCCCGCCTCAGCTCCTTTGCCCATCATTCCTCCCCGTATTATTTCGCAGGTATTGCCAATATATCCCGAGTCTGCTATACAAAGCGGCGCAGCTGGCGTTGTAATTATCGAAGCGGCGATCCTCTCCACTGGAAATTTGGGACCCCTCAAAGTTAACACGACATCCGGCATCGCCGAATTGGATCAAGCAGTTGTAACGGCTGTTTCACAATGGAAATTTTCTGCGGCAACGCAGGGCGGAGCCGCTATCGCGTCGGTGTTTAAGATACCGATTAGGTTCGTATTGCGTTAAGCGGCAGCGATACGAGAAACGGAATGCGATACGCGAAACGTTTCGCATTTCTCAGCCGCATAACGGAGGACTCAGTTAAGTGGCTTTAGAAGGACTAGGCAGGTTACGAATATTCATTGGGGAATAAATGGCAAAAAATAAAATCATTAAAATCTTAATCGTTTCTCCGAAGCCGGACCAGATTTTTGAGCTTAATGCCTCTCCAGTAGAAACGGATCCCATCATTTTAAGCGCCAATATAATCCAGGATGGCACAGATATTACTGGGAAAGTTAATATAAACTGGAAGTTAAGGTTAAGTTGGGCGACAGGATACAAAACTTATCAAACGCTATTTGAAATTTCTGGTAATCCCGCGGAAGTGAAGGTTGAAACCGGGGGAATATTGAGGGTTCGGGCGGCTGTTGTTATTGATGGAAAGGAATATTCGTCAAGAATCAAAGCCAATATTGTCGGAACTAATCCAACGCGAGACGAGACCAGATCAATAATATGCTAGAAAGCGATATTCTTAAGGCACTTGCCTGGCAAGAAAGCACTTGGTTGCAATTTAAAGATGATGGGCAGCCATTATTGCCTAAGATCAAAATAAAAAAAGGCCAAAAAATTCCTGCGATGAGAGGACTTTTTCAAATCAGCGAGTATTGGTGGGGGAGAGATAAAAGGATAGAGCATCAAGATCATAATCGGGTTGCCTGGCAATGGGATTATAATATCGCAACGGCTAAAGAAATTCTAAATCTGTTGCATGGTTTAGTTCTGGCCGCATATCCAGATGAAAGCGAGGAAAGAAAATGGAATAGAACTATTAAAGCTTTTCACGAAGGCGGAAGCAGCATTAATACAAAAAGAATCCCCGATGATTTTTGGTATGTTTTAGAAGTCAGAGAAAAGCTGAAAGGGAAATTATGGGAAAAGCATTAGGCTGTTTTCTTTTCCTAGCGTTGTTTTTTTGTTCAACTGGTATAGCCGGTGCGTCAAATAAGGCTATTAAGGAAAAATTAACAGCCCAATATTATACTGATATCAACGGAGACGGCAAAAGAGAATTACTGGTACATGATTTTTATGGCGGGACAGCCGGTTTTGGCGAACTAAGAATTTATAATTCAAAAGGCATTCTTATTTTTCGTAAAAAAGTTGAGGGCGATCCTTATCTCTGGCATCCAGTCAAACATGTTCAAGCCCTTAACCCTGATTTTTTTCCAGATTTAGATAAGGATGGCATAGTAGAAATTCTTGTTGGATATCGCGGTGAAGATGGCCATGTTTCCCATGTTGACGAACCCTGGTGGTTTGATATATATAAATGGA
Organism: Candidatus Saganbacteria bacterium; assembly: GCA_016223245.1. Taxonomy (NCBI): domain Bacteria; kingdom Bacillati; species Candidatus Saganbacteria bacterium. Next base: position 42,288 of record JACRPL010000016.1, read on the forward strand.
ATGGGAAAGCTTATATTTTGGCGGATGATCAATTTCCTGGATTTTATAAAGAAGAATTGTCCGGATATAAATCTTTTGCCAAAGAAAAAGGCGAATGTGAATTAATCAGGGAATATATTAGAAGGGCAGAAAGATTTGCAGGTCTGGAAGAGGATTAGGAGATAGCATGGCATTAGAAGGCTTAGGTAGATTACTTATCTATATAGGCGTCATAATCGTAATGATAGGCGCCTTCCTTCTTTTGGTCTCAAAGCTTCCGTGGTTTGGAAGGCTGCCAGGGGACATCGCGTGGCAAAAAGACGGCTGGACGATCTACGTGCCCTTGACGACTATGGTACTGGTTTCTATTGTAATAACAATAATCTTAAATTTTGTTTTTCGTAAATGATCCCAATCGACCTTAAAACATCCGACTTCGATTATGATCTTCCCCAAAGTTTGATCGCTCAAACACCGACCAATAAACGCGACGAATCGCGATTGATGGTCCTCAACCGAAAAGAAAAAACAATCGAACACAGGCTATTCAAAGATATTATTGACTATCTAATGCCCGAGGATCTTCTGGTATTAAACGACACAAAAGTAATGCCCGCGAATCTTATTGGGAAGAAGGCTGATGGGACGGCGAGGATTGAAGTTCTTCTTGTTCAGCGATGGAAACCTGCGACTAAATCCCGATGTGGGAATCGGGACAAGCGTCGCGGTTTCCAAAAATGGACATGTCTTGTGAAACCCGGCAAACGATTAAAAATAGGATCGAAAATAGTTTTCTCGGGAAAATTAACAGGTACGATCCGTGAGAAATTAGAATCCGGAGAACAAGTTATCGAGTTTATAGGCGAACTTCAGGGATTTATGCGTGAGCATGGGGAGATACCATTGCCGCCTTATATAAAAGTAGCTAACTCACCCCCTCAATCCCCCTCTCTTATTAAGAGAGGGGGAAGCCCGAAGGGCGGGGGTGAGTTGATCGCTAGATATCAGACAGTCTACGCCGAGAAAGAAGGCGCCTCGGCGGCGCCAACGGCGGGGCTTCACTTTACCTCCGAACTTTTGGATCAAATAAAAGCAAAAGGCGTCAACATCGCGAAAATAACCCTTCACACTGGGCTTGGGACCTTTAAACCAGTTTATGCCGAATATATTAAAGACCATAAGATGTTCGAGGAAGAATACGAGGTGTCTGCGGAAACAATACGCGCGATATCCCGATGTAACATCGGGATGAAACGCGTGATCGCGGTCGGAACAACGAGTGTTAGGACATTGGAAACCATTTACCCACACTTACATCTCCCTCTTATCAAGGGGGAGAACGAGAGGGGGTCAACCGACATCTTTATCTATCCAGGATTTAAATTTCAAATAGTTGATGCCATGATTACGAATTTTCACATTCCAAGATCAACTTTGCTGATGCTTGTTTCCGCCTTCGCACAGAATGCTTCGGCGGACAAGTCCGCCTTCGCAGGGAGAGATTTTATTTTTCGTGCTTATAAAGAAGCGATAGATAAGGAATATAGATTTTTCAGCTTTGGCGATGCGATGCTTATTATTTAATTGCTATAATTAAAAGAAAATAATCCTTTTTACCTCGTTTAACAAATCGCAAAATTTTTCGTAGGATGCCTCAAATTCTTCAGAGTTTTGAATAGAGTCTTCCAATGCTTTCAATTGGCCCAATATCTTCTCTTTTAATTCGGGTCGCAGTTTTCCAATGCTTGCGGCAAATAGGTTTCGCGTCTCCGATATTTTCTTTTTAAGCCTTAAAACTCTTGATCCAGCCATCTCAAGGTCGGAAATAAAAGAATAAATATATACTTGCGCCTCTGTCAAGAGCGCTTCATATTCTTTCCTTTCCGCGGGAATGATTGAAAATCTTTCAATCCTCCCGATAAGGGCCGCTAAATCGCCATTTGGCCTTTTATTTATTTTTTCAAACTCCTCTTTGATCTTTAGCAATTCTTTTATTATTTGGGGCCTTTGGCGCCTGTAATTTTCTATTAGCGCAGAAGCCTCGAGGCTGTAGTCCGATTTTATTTCAGCGTCAATTTCCGCCTTAAGGCGCGATATCCTTGCCTTAACTTGCGGCATTAAATTCGCTTCGTCGCGCTTCACCGGGTATGCCCATCTTCCATAAGCGGCAAGTTTCTCGTGCGCCAAAAAAGGAGAGGCTTCGCCTTCGGCTTTTTTTGCGAGTTGAGCCTGCTCTAAATAAAGCTTTAATCTTATGAATTGCAAGTCGCTAAAATCTCCCGGGATCAAAGATGCCCCCTTAAGGGCCATGATTGCCTCCGCAATAAGCTCTGCCGCAACAGATTTAAGAACGCTGTTATTTTCTTTCTTATAATCCTTGCTGAAAACCAAGGCGGTTTTTACGGAGCTCAAGATGGAATATAAGCACCTGTAGCCAACTAATACGTCATCGGGTATCTTATTAAAAATTTCACGGATAATTTTATCCAGGTCTTCGTGGGATTTAGCGTCTTCAAGCAGGGCATTGGACAAAGCAAACCCTAAAACGGCAAAATCGCGGATAAAGCTTTTTTTGCTTTTGGCTGATGTTTCAAGGATTTTCAAAGCCGTCGCAAGATAAGTTGCGTCTCTTTTCCCTTTTCTCGAATTGATAAGCTCTTTTGTCAGGGCAACAAAATCTTTGAGACTAGTCCAAGCATGGGCTTTTGTTTCATCCGGCATAATATCAGATGTTGGCAGGGATGGTTTTCGTGTTGTTCTTAAGGATTCGGGGATATTAGGATTTGGCACTGCTTCAGAATCGACAGCTTGGGCCCAAGCCTTCAAGCTTTCAAAATCCATCTGCCCGCGATATTTTTGTTTAATTGGGTAAGATAGGTTAAAGATTGTTCTTTGGAAGGATTCGCTCCATTGGGAGGCAATTGCAATCTTAATTAAAAAGCCTGCAACTTTTTTTCTCATTCCATCACTCATCTGCCAATCTTCAATATAACCAAAAAAGCCCAATAATATTGGGTTGCCGTTGTTTTTGATATTTAGCTCATTTTTTACCACAAGAAGAAATGCGATGGCATCCGTAATGCCTTTTGTCTTATCGGCGAGAAAAGCTTCAACAAATTCGATATTCTTGTCCCAATTCCCCATTTCTTCGGTGCGGAGCTCTAATTTTTGGCTTCCCAAAGTAAAGGCATTTAGAGCCTCATCATAAGCCATCCGCCTTGATCTTGCATATTCCTTTACAGCATTGTCAAATTTCAAAAGATCGACGTCGTCAATGTTTGACGCTTCTGGTTCTTTTTGCGCTGTCTTATCCCCATCAAGATGCCATCCCCTGGCAATTGTCCTAACAAGAACAAACTGTTTCGGGTCTATTCCTAATGCCATAAGCTCTTCAAAGCTTAAGCCGTCGCTTAGATCGATTTTTGTAAATGTTTGGTCGGCAGATTTGTCATTTTTATCTTTTATGACAACAACATTTCCTGAAAACTTTGCGTAAACAAAGGTATCGGCGCTTCCATCGCCTTTATCGTTAGTGTCGCCGATCTTCTTCAGTTCATCTTTTTTAAGGAACAGATTCCAAGAAGAAATAAGGCGCACATAAAGATTTGTATTTGTTTTTAATTCCGCCATGCATAATGATCGAAAATAATTTAAGCGGATTTCAGGCGGGCAACATTTATTTTTTAATTTTTACAAGTATTCGGGCGAAAAAGAAATGGATATATATTGGCTGGTCAGCTCCGATTGGAACGCATCCGCCATGTATGCGTAATCGAACGAAAAACCCGATGCTTTTAGCCCCAAGCCAAAAGTATAATTGTTCGCTATATTACTTTGGCCGATCGCTTTTTGACTAACGCCCGCCCTAAATGATAAATTTTGAGCTACTTTCCACTCCGTCCCAAAATGTAAAAGCAACGGCTTTTGTTCCGATAATGAGCTTTCGCTGTCCGCGGCAATAAGGATACTGGATCCTATCAATTTATATGATCCGCCGAGCCTCAATGCCGCCGGGAGCTTATCGGCGTTGCTCGATCCCCAAGAAATATTGCCTCTCAAGAAATTCTGGAAGCTTAATCCAAAATTAAAATCTTTTGGCCCGGCTAATATCAGCCCGAAATCGCAATCTATCCCGGAGCCGTTTCCGTCAACAACGCCTCCCAGGAAATTCCTCATATATTTGACATTGAGGCCAATAGACAAGTTTCCCATGGCAGGGCTTACTTTCATGATCTTATTCATATTTTGCGCGGCGGTCAAAATAAACATCGAGCTTGAATATGAAATAGGGGAGGCGGAAGCCATGCTTGCCTTATCTGTCGTGCCGAATCCCGCAGGGGATAATGCGGAAATATAATTGAGGCCGAAAAACCCGTTCATTGCGGCGATTGTCCCGCCATACAATTTATAATCGACAGTGTTCAGGGCCTTTGTCTGCATGGTAGTTGCTTCAAAGGTCTTCGTTTGTGAAATTCCAGCGGGATTGAACGCGATCGAATTTGAATCCCCAAAGATCGCCGTGAACGAATTGCCCATGGCAAGGGGTCTTGCGCCGACGCTTGAATTTAGGATATCGGTTGACAAACCCGCGAGACATATCTTGGGAAATATTGCCAAAAGACAAATGCTTATTAATAATTTATTAGTCATAGACAGCTATTTGCCCATATTTAATGACTTTTCCCTGATAAATAATGATATATGGATAAGCGCCGTTGCCGACTTGCGATCCAAAATCGGTATTTCCGTTCCATGAGACCTCGTTGTATCCCTGTCTGCCGCCGAGCCCAACACCCGCCGAGTCCTGTGCTCCTGCAGTTCCGGTCAGGCGCTTTACCATATTTCCGTTAAGATCATAGATATTTATTGATGTGTCGCCGTCGTCGGTCAAAGTATATGTGATCTTTGTTGTTTCGCCGTGAAGCGGCTTAAAAGGGTTTGGATAATTCATTGCATTGCCGGTGACAGTTACAGTTCCTAGGACCGAAACCGAAAATGTCGACGTGGAAGTTTCGGCCCCAAGGTTATTTGCGCTAACTTGGATTATATGGGAGCCTTTATCGAGCGCCGAAGTTACAGTATACGTTGCCTCATAGGATGTTTGTCCTTCGGTTGTGGGAGATATTGTGAAAGTTTTAATGCCGCCATCGATCGTAAGAGAGATCGTCATTTTATTAATGCCTGTCGCGTCTGAAATTTTTGCGGAAATTATTGGGAGCCGTCTTACCGTTGTGCCGGCGGAAAGAGTTACTCCGTCCGTATAAATTGTTATAGTTGGAGCGGCGACCGCTTGCGCGGTAATGACCAATGACCAATAACCAATGACCAATAATGAAAATATTATAATAGCAAATATCTTTTTCATTTGAAGACATTATACATCAAGACATGGAAACCTGCGACAATATCGTCGCGGTTTCCAATATGGTAGAATAATAAAATGTTTAAGTTTGAAGTTTTCAAAAAAAGCAAAAGATCCAAAGCGCGAGTCGGAAAAATTTATACGGACCATGGCGTCGTCGAAACTCCGATCTTTATGCCCGTTGGGACGCAAGCGACAGTTAAGACAATGTCCCCGCGCGACCTGAACGAAGTCCAATCGCAAATAATTCTCTCAAATACTTACCATCTATATTTGAGGCCCGGACACGAACTGATAAAAGAAGCCGGCGGGCTCCACAAATTTATGTCGTGGGATAAGCCCATTTTAACCGACAGTGGGGGATTCCAGGTATATAGTTTAGCCCACAACAGGAAAGTTTTGGAACATGGAGTCGAGTTCGCTTCTCATATCGATGGATCAAAGCATCTATTCACTCCAAAAAAAGTAGTTGAGATCCAAGCGGCGCTCGGCTCCGACATCATGATGCCTCTCGACGTCTGTGTCTCATATCCTTGCGATAAAATTGAGGCTAAAGATGCAGTAGAAAAAACTACACGTTGGGCTGAAGAGGCTAAGGCAACCCTCACCTCTAACCCCTCTCCCAGTGGGAGGGGGGAAGAGCGAAGCGAAGGGGTGAGGGCTTTATTTGGCATTGTCCAAGGAAGTACCTTTTTAGATTTGCGAAAACAATCCGCGAAAGAAATTTCTGATATCGGATTTCCCGGCTTTGGGATCGGAGGATTATCCGTCGGCGAGCCGCAGGACCAAATGTTTGAAATGCTTGATGCAGTTACCGATATTTTGCCGGAAAACACTCCAAAACACTTAATGGGAGTGGGTTTCGCGTCGGATATTCTTGGGGCGATCGAGCGCGGGGCGGATATGTTCGATTGCGTCATTCCAACGAGATTAGCACGGCACGGGTCTTTTTTGACCCTTGACGGAAAGACAAGTATTCGCTTGGCACGATTTACTAAGGATTTTACGTCCATCGATCCGGAATGCGATTGCTACGCCTGCAAAAATTTCACTAAAGCATATATCAGGCACCTGTTCTGGGCAAGAGAAATATTAGCAATGCAATTGCTGACAATTCATAATATCCGATTTCTTTTAAGATTAGTCGAGAAAGTTAGAAAGGATATTATTGAAGAATGAAAAAAAATGCCCTCACCCAGTTTTTCCAATTTAGTGAGCATAAACCTATTTCCCCTCTCCCAGTGGGAGAGGGGTTAATTGAATCAAGTCTCAAAACCAAGAAGTTGGGTGAGGGATATTGGAAACTTATTTGGATTTTGGTTTTAGGATTTTGGATTTCGTCTGTAGCTTGTGCGATTCCAAGCAAAGTCTTTCTAAATGTTCCTTTCATCCCCCAAGCCCCGAACGGCATATGGAATGACATATATAATGAAGCATGCGAAGAGGCGGCTATCATTATGGCGACGCGTTATGTCGAAAATAAGGGCTTGAGCAGGACAGAAGCCGATAAAGAAATATTGAAACTTGTCGACTATCAAAAAAAGAATTATGGCGGACATTTCGATCTTCCTGTGAAAAAAACCGCTCAATTAATGAAAGACTTTTATAAGTTCATGAACTTTCAAATCATAAATTCCGCTTCTATCGAAACGATGATCGATGCCCTAAGCCGCGGGGACCTTGTTATTGCGCCATTCGCGGGAAGGTTGTTGAAAAATCCTTATTATAAAACTCCTGGGCCTGTTTACCATATGCTTTTATTTAAGGGATATGATCTTTCAAGGAAGGAATTCATTGTAAATGACCCCGGGACCAAGCGCGGGTTGAATTATAGGTTCAAATTCGATGTCATCGATAATGCCTGGCACGATTGGACCGGGACACCGAATAATATCGCTAAAGGCAAGAAGAACTTTATCGTTATATTGGACAAAAAAAATATTCTTTGATACAATTAACTCACAGTTAGCATGAAAAACACAAATCAATTCCGCCTGCTCATAATTTTTGCCATTCTAGGCGCTTCAATTGATTCCATGGCTGGAGTTATTGCGAGAGGGAATCGGAACGAATTGCCAACAAGGCTATTTTGAAGCCATTTAAGGCTTAATGATCCTATCTTTTAGCGCTTTTGCTTCTGATTCATAATAGCTTTGCCAATCCGACTCGTTCAATTTTTCAAGCAATTTTGGATAATCTTTTAATTCTTTTGCAAGCAATAACTGCGCTCCCAGTTTCAATAGGTCTATATGCCAATCAAACTTAATCCTTGCTTTTTTTAGGAGATCGTTGATTTGGAAATTGTATTTTTTATTTATCATAAATAGATCCATAAAATCCCTGGAACGGGGGTTCTGATAAATAGTAAAGATTTTATTGACCGCGATATCCAAAACACTGTCAATCCTTATCCCGCCGATAGTTTTTGGCTTTTCAATTGACGGGAACGGAAAATATGTGAATTCCGATTTCAGCATCTTATTATTGCCGAATCTCAAGACGATAATATTGCGATTATAGCTTGTATTTAAGTCGAACTTTTCAAACCCCAGGCTGGTTTTAATGGATTTTAGGAAAACAATAATGGAATTAATGTCGATCTCATTTTCAGAGAAAAAATCCAGATCTTCGGAAAAGCGGTAGGGAATATAGTATTCAGCCAAAGCTGTGCCGCCGGAAAGATAAAAATCGTTGACTATATTTTTGTTTTTTGACAACAGGCCAAGAAAAACCTTTTGCCTGCCGCTTAAAATAGATTTTTTCATGAAGAGTGCAAAAGAAATCCTAAATATTTCTTCTTTAAAGGATCGATGTGAAGTTTTCCTATGTTTGCTTCAAGCTCTTTTTGATCAAGTTTTTCGCCTGAAAGGCCGTAATTTATAAGCTGTTCTAAACGCCAAATGGCATATTTTTCGGGGTATTTTTTGAGTTTTTTAACATCAACTGACCAATTGTACATAATATTATTATATCACATTTAGTGAGCATTTTGGCGCAAATTTCAGTTGGACAAAAAAAATATTCTTTGATACAATTAACTCACAGTTAGCATGAAAAACACAAATCAATTCCGTCTGCTCATAATTTTTGCCATTCTAGGCGCTTCCATTTTTGTACTTTCACAAATGCCGATCACGCTTGGCCTCGATCTCCAGGGCGGGACCCGTTTGGTTTTTGTGGGAGAGGAAACCGCAAAAGTAAAAGTTTCCGATGATTCAATGGCAGGCGTTGTCGCGGTAATAAGGAACAGGATCGACGCGCTTGGGGTAGCAGAGCCTGTCATCCAAAGAAAAGGCCGCGACCAAGTTATTGTCGAACTTCCCGGGATCAAAGATCCCGATCGTGCGATCAAACTTATCGGAGATACCGCGCTTTTGGAATTTGTCGAAGCCGAATGGGCGCCGGGATCCGAATCCACTCTTACTCCGGAAAAAGTCAAAGAATTTTATGGCGCCGATGCAAGGCTCGACAAAGTATCCGATATCAAAGATGGCCAAGTTGTTTCATCCAGATTAATTATCCTCAAGAAAACAGCATTATCCGGCGGCGACCTTAAAGCCGCTTATCCGCAAGTCGACGAATACGGCAACCCCTCGGTCGGGTTTGAATTGAATTCCGAAGGCGCGAAAGCTTTCGCCGACCTTACGACGAGGCACATAGAAAAGCCTATCGCAATAATCTTGGATAAAAAAATTATTTCCGCCCCGAACGTTAAAACCCCTATCACAGAAGGTAAAGGCATTATAACCGGCAACTTTTCTGCGACCGAGGTGCGCGATATGATAATTAAGCTTAAGGCCGGCTCTCTTCCAATTCCTGTAAAGCTTATTGAAACGAGGATAGTTGGCCCGACCTTAGGTAAAGATTCGGTAGATAAAAGCAAAATCGCGGGCGCAATAGGTTTTATCTTTATATTTTTCTTTATGATCCTTTATTATCGCCTGCCAGGGCTTATCGCAAATATCGCGCTATTCCTTTACATATTCTTGACCCTAGCCGTTCTTTCTATCCTGCATTCAACTTTAACTCTTCCAGGAATTGCAGGGTTCTTGCTTTCGGTGGGTATGGCTGTTGATGCCAATGTTATCATTTTTGAGCGCCTAAAGGAAGAATTGAGAATCGGGAAAACCATTAAAGCGGCTATCGACACCGCCTTCGAAAGGGCATGGGCCGCGATATTAGATGCGAATGTGACAACCATTATTGCCGCAGTGACCCTGTTTTTTGTCGGAACAGGGACTATCAAAGGTTTTGCGGTAACGCTTACGGCAGGCATATTGGTTTCCATGTTCACAGCGATCACTCTTACAAAAATGATGTTAAATATGATGGCGGACAGCAAGATCATCCCGAATTCGGATTCGAAGCTGGTGTACAAATGAGCTTTCACATAATTAAAAAAACAAGGCTATGGTTCATGATATCCGGGCTGCTTATAATATTATCTCTTGGGGGGTTGGTATTTAATTCTGTCAGCCGCGGCCGCGCAATGAACTTCGGCATCGATTTTACAGGCGGGACTTTGATCAATATCCGCTTTGCAAGCCCGACATCCGTCGCTCAAGTAAGGGCCGTTTTAAATGATTTCAAGCTTGCGGAAACTGTTATCCAGCGATCAGGTGAAAATGATATTTTTATAAGGACCGAGCCTCTTGAGACAGAAGTACGGCAAAAGATAGTCGCCGCGCTTTCCGAAAAATACGGTGGCGCGGAACTTTTGGAAGCCGATACGATAGGCCCTATCATCGGTTCGGAATTAAGGACGCAGGCTTTTTGGGCCTTAGTCCTCGCGTCTTTAGGCATCGCGATATACGTAGCTTTCCGTTTTGAAATGGTATTCGCGGTAGCGGCGCTGTTCGCCTTATTCCATGACGCGATAATTACTACTGGATTTATGGCCATTCTTTGGAGGAATATTGATATAACTTTCATAGCAGCCTTGCTTACCATCTTGGGGTATTCAATAAACGATACGATCGTAATATTCGACAGGGTCCGCGAGAACTTGAAAAAACCTGGAGCCTCAAAAAAGTCTTTTGGCGAACTTGTGAACGCAAGCCTTTGGGAAACGATGGCCCGTTCAATAAACACCGTCCTAACTGTTGTCGTCATGGTGCTTGCGTTGTTGTTTTTTGGCGGAGCCCCGCTGCGCGAATTCTGTTTGACGCTGCTTGTTGGTTTTACGCTGGGCGCATATTCATCGGTCTTTGTTGCATCTCCCCTTATCGTCCTATGGCATCACGGCAAAAAATAGTGATATAATACTCGCGTGGCCCGCAAAAAAAACAATGAACCATCTCCGTTCGCGCAAGACCTTACAGGGATACTGCTTGTCGCCTTGGCTGTTTTTATCCTGGTCTCGAATTTTTCGTCCGGGACCGGGCTTGTAGGGTTGTATGTGATAAAGCTGGCCTTCAGGTCGATCCTAGGGATAGGCATTTACTTGCTTCCTTTTATCCTTGCCGCATACGGAGTGATCCTTCTCTTCAGGCATGAAGTAAAAGAGCTTGCGACAAGGCTGACCGGGCTTTTGATCTTGTTTTTCACTTTTATCACTGCAGTCCAATTTTATGCTCCAAATTATTTTGAGACGAATGCCCAATATAATATTGTCCAAGGAGCCGGCGGATTTTTGGGGTATATTTTCAAATTCGCCCTGGAGCGGAGCATTGGCGCCATGGGCGCATATATTGTAATTTCCGCATTTGCGCTGATCTCGCTCCTATTGGTATTCAACATAACTTTTTTAGATATTTTCTCAAGATTAAAACTTTGGCTTTCGCTCGCGCCCAATAAAAAGGCGCAAATAAGCAAAAAACCAGCAATTCCTGTAAAAACAATGGACGAAAGGTCTATTCCGGCGCAAATACCTCTTATAATAGAATCTTTTCCTATGAACGAGCCTGAGCCGCCAAAGGACGAAACAGAAATTGTGATCGAAGAAAAAAAACCTGGCCTGCCGGCAGGCAGGGAAAAACAGTCCTACAATAAATACAAACTTCCGCCATTGAGCCTTCTCGACGACCCGACAGCCAAAGAAAAGCAAAAACAGGACAAGCTTAAGGAAACCACAGAATACAGGAGAAAATTGCTTGAAGATACTTTGAAGAATTTCGGCGTCGGCGCCCGGGTTGTTTCGACAAACCAGGGGCCGGCGGTGACAAGATACGAGCTCCAGCCCGATCCCGGCGTCAAGATAAGCAGGATCGCATCTCTTTCGGATGATATTGCATTGAACCTAGCGGCACAGGGCGTTCGAATAGAGGCTCCGGTGCCTGGAAAATCGGTTATCGGTATCGAGGTCCCCAATGTTTCTGTAACTCCTGTAAGGCTAAAAGAGATCGTAAAAACAAATGAATTCATTAACAACCAGTCAAAATTATTCATCGCTTTGGGAAAAGACCTGTCGGGGACCCCGATTTACGGCGATCTTGCGAAAATGCCCCATTTGCTTATAGCGGGTACGACAGGGTCAGGTAAATCCGTATGCATAAATTCATTGATCATTAGCCTTCTTTTGCGGGCGCGCCCCGATGAGCTGAAATTCATCATGATCGATCCCAAAATGGTCGAGCTTTCCGTTTATGATGATATTCCGCACTTATTGGCGCCTGTTGTTACTGATGCCATGCGCGCGGCTCTTACCTTGAAAGAATGGGTAATGAAAGAAATGGAGCGCAGGTACAAACTTTTTTATGATGTCGCCGCCAGGAATATTTTTGCCTATAACAGCAAGAAGCCTGATGAAAAGATCCCGCATATTGTAGTAGTAATAGACGAATTGGCTGACCTCATGATGCTTGCGGCATCGGAGGTTGAAACGACGATATGCAGGCTTGCCCAAATGGCGCGCGCTACAGGAATCCATCTGGTGATAGCCACGCAGAGGCCGTCGGTTGACGTCATTACGGGCCTTATCAAAGCGAATATCCCGTCCCGCATAGCTTTTGCTGTTGCAACACAGATCGATTCGCGCGTCATTCTCGACGCGTCAGGGGCCGAAAAACTGCTTGGCCGCGGCGATATGCTTTATAATCCTGTAGGAGCCATGAAGCCGATCCGCCTGCAGGGATCATATGTTACGGACAAAGAAACTGAAAAAATAATTGATTTCATAAAAGAGCAGGCCGCACCCGAATATTTGGAAGAGCTTGTGTCATTAAAAGTTGCTGAAGGCGATACTGTATTCAAGGACAAGGAAGAGAACGGCCGCGATGCGCTGTTCATTGAAGCGGTGAAGCTTATTATTGAAGCCCAAGTAGCGTCGACATCATACTTGCAGCGCAAGATGAGGATAGGATACAATCGCGCGGCAAGGCTTATGGACGATATCGAAGCCGCAGGAGTAGTTTCAAAACCCGAAGGCGAGCAAAAGACTAGGCGCATCGTTGCTACTATGGACACACTTGTTTCTTTAGGCGTTAAGTGAGCAACGCATCCCGCATCACGCTTCTCGCGTTACTTTTTATTCTTATCGTTTCCCCCGCGTTCGCTTTTCCCCAAAGGATCATCTCAACTATGCCCTCTATTACTGAAACTTTGTTCGCGTTGGGTTTGGGGGACAGGGTAGTTGGTGTTACAACCAATTGCGATTATCCGCCAGAGGCCAAGAAAAAAGAAAAAGTGGGACAGATGGTCATGAATTTAGAGAAGATCGTATCACTTAAGCCCGATCTCATAATAATGCTCCAGGATGCCCAACAGTATGATATATGGCGGCTAAAGGGCAGGGGATTGCCGGTCGTCACAATAAATCCCCATTCTGTTTCAGACGTTATGGATTCCATAAAATATATCGGATCGATCACAGGCGTTACATATGAAGCGCAGTCGCTGGTCAATAGATTGAATTATCGGCTGGATCGGATCGGATATTTAACAAAAGGAAGAGTTCCTAAGTCCGCATTTGTCATGGTGGGATATAGGCCGCTTGTTACGACCGGTAAAAGCACTTTTGTGAACGATATTATCACTCGAGCCGGTTTCCAAAACAGCATGCAGGGCGGCGGAGAGTATCCTCAAGTCAATTTTGAGGAGCTTTACAGGATGAACCCTGATATCGTCATTATTCCGGTAGGGTTAGTCTCATCGTACGAGGTAATAAATGACGCAAAATTATCGAGGCTAACGGCCGTCACATCTGGTAAAATACTATGGATCGATCCGGATATCTTCTTTAGGCCGGGACCAAGGATAGTTGATGCCGTTGAAGAGATATCGGGATTTTTATTCCAATGAGAAAAAGAACAGCAATATATTTTGTTCTAGCCGGACTTGTGGTCGCTTCGATCATTTCCCTTTTTCTTGGCCCTGTCTTTGTCCCCCCCCAATATATTTTAAAAAGCGAGATCTTGTGGCAAATAAGAATCCCACGCGTTCTTCTTTCGGCGCTAGTCGGCATGATGCTTGGCCTCTCCGGTGTCATGCTTCAAGGGATATTGCGAAATCCGTTAGCCGATCCATATATTCTTGGGGTATCGTCTGGCGCAGGAGTTGGAGCAGCAACTGCATTAGCGCTAAAACTTAATTTTGTATTTCTCGGGATGAGCTCGGTCCCGATCCTTGCTTTTATTTTTGCGATCATCGCGGTTCTCGTGGTTTATAGGTTATCTTACGTTTCCGATCGGAGCTCTCCTGAAGCCTTGATACTTGGCGGCGTAGCTGTCTCCGCTTTTGCATCGGCAATACTTGCTTTAATAATTATCGTTTCAGGCCAGCTTCAATCGATCTATTTCTGGCTTTTAGGATCGTTATCAATGGCCTCATATGTTGATGTTGCGACTTTGATACCGTATTTGTCAATTGGTTTGGTAGTAGCGTATTTTCACTCAAAAGAATTAAATGTTCTTCTGCTTGGCGAAGATATGGCTCTCACTATGGGCGTCGAAGTTTCAAAGATAAGATTTCTAATGATAGTTACCGCAACACTTATGACTGCGGCGGCAGTTTCGGTTTCAGGTCTTATCGGATTTGTCGGACTTATCGTCCCACACTTTGTAAGGCTAACAATTGGCCCCAACCATAGGTCTTTGATCCCGATGTCGGCCCTTGGCGGCGCATTGCTCATGGTGGTTGCCGATTCAATAGGCAGAACGGTTTTCACTCCGGTTGAAATGCCGATAGGGATCGTAATGGCGCTTGTCGGAGCGCCATTTTTTCTATATATCCTGAAAAAGCGGAGACTTGGCAAGAAATGAGCGCATTAAACGCACTTGAAGTGATAAATTTGCACTGCGGTTATGAAGATAAAGTTGTTATCCAAGGCGTTTCATTCACCGTAAAGACAGGAGAATTTGTCGGCATCGTCGGAGCCAATGGTTCCGGTAAAACAACTCTTTTAAAAGCAATTACAGGCATTCTGCCGATCACCGCAGGCGAGGTCAAAGTTACTGCAAAAGAAATGCTTTTATTTTCAAGAAAAGAAATGGCAACGCTCGTAGCTTTTGTCCCCCAGCTTATGGAGCCGATCCAAGGTTTTTCGGTCCTTGAAATGGTGCTGCTTGGACGGACCCCATATTTGGGAAGGTTCGAGTTTGAATCGGAGGAAGATTATAACGTCGCAAAGTGGGCCATAGACGAGCTTGAAATAGGCGATCTATCACAAAAAGATGTGACGCAATTATCAGGTGGTGAATTCCAGAGAGTTGCGATAGCAAGAGCTTTGGCGCAAGAGCCAAAAATTATGCTATTAGACGAGCCGATCTCGCATTTGGACCTGCGGTATCAAATAAAAATACTTAAGCTCCTGCGCAAGATAAGGCAGCAGAGGACCGTTATTGCCACTTTTCACGATCTTAATATGGCGTCGCGCTTTTGCAACAGGCTTATTTTATTAAAGAAGGGCGAACTAATTGCCGCGGGCTTACCTGACGAGGTTGTAACTGCTGAGAATATTTGGAAGGCGTATAGAGTGAGGGCTCAAGTTAAGAAAAATCCTCGTACAAAGCACGCGAGCTTAGTCTTTTTGCCTTAAAACGAATCTGTAAGGCTTCTTTGCCCAACTACCTGCATAGCCAACACCAATTCTTGGGGTTCGTTTTATTTGTTTTTTTGATATTCTAACGCCACGATCCTCAAACCAAAGCCCCGACCTGGGTTCAGCCTTTTTTCCATTCAGTTTCTTGTCGATTTTTAATGCTTTGGTCAAACGAGCAGGGCCGGATATCCCTTCAACGCCTCTTATGAGGATTGCCGCGGGATAATCTTTCTTCCCGGTCACAATATTAAGCATCCAGTGGATGCCGTAAGTGAAGTAAACATAGAAATATCCAGCTTCTCCGAACATGATCTCGTTTCTTTTCGTTTTTCCTCGGCTTGCGTGGGAAGCTTTATCAAGAAAGCCATCATATGCTTCGACTTCTGTTATCATAAAAGCTTTTGTCTTTCCTCTAAAACGGCGAACAAGATATTCTCCTATGAGAGATTGCGCGACTTTGAGAGTGGGCTTATTGAAAAAATGGGATTTTATAACCATTATTTATACGGAAGGATTATGGAGTTGATCTCTTTATTTAGCGATTCAAATTCCGGGTCCCGGTGGACCAAGATGGCATTATATTTTTTTGCCGTAGCGGCTATCCAGGAATCAGCCAGTGAAATCTCATGCGCGGCTTTCATTTCCGCGGCGATAAGCCTTAGGTCTTCATTGCTTTCGATTATTTCTAACGGCAGGAGCGTCATTTCCAGATATGCTTTATGTCCTGCTTCTTCTCCGTAGCGAATAAAATTAATATATAAAAATTCCATCGCCGTCATAAAAGAAATGATCACTTTGCAGTGTTTAATTCGTGCCGCCTCTAAGATAGCTTCAACCTTGGCGGCCCCGTCCTCATCGTCTTTAAGGCAAAAAACAGCCGAAGTATCTAGGACGTAAAGCTTATCTTTTTCCACTTTCTTTTTCCCGTTCTTTTTTCCTTTCAGCAAGCAGGGTCTTTAGCAGTCCTTTGGAACTTCCACGGAAAGCCTTTATCGGGTTATGCGGCAAAGGGAGGATTGTGACCATATTGCCCAGATCGAGCCATGCGATCTTTTGGCCGGCCTTGATGTGATACTTTTTGCAGATCTCGGATGGCACCGCGGTTTGCCCTCTTTTTGATACCGTTGTTTCTATCGTCATATCGGCACCTCTTAAGG
Source organism: Candidatus Saganbacteria bacterium (assembly GCA_016223245.1). Taxonomy (NCBI): domain Bacteria; kingdom Bacillati; species Candidatus Saganbacteria bacterium. The sequence goes on from JACRPL010000016.1 coordinate 58,762, forward strand.
CATTATACAAGGCGAAAGCATGCACTGTCAAGTCGTATTATAATATTGACTTGTAAGGATGGTGGGCGCCGTTGGGATTGAACCAACGACCTCCTGCGTGTGAAGCAGGCGTTCTACCACTGAACTAGGCGCCCGCATTTGAAAAAAAGAATGGACAGTACCCCGATGGAAAATAAATTTTCAATGGGCGCCGTAGGGATTGAACCTACGACCTTCTCGGTGTAAGCGAGACGTTCTACCACTGAACTAGGCGCCCATAAAGCACTTCTTTCCCATCGGGGTGACCTGTCCGATGTAACATCGGACCATTCTACCGCTGAACTAACTGCCCTTGTTTATGTAATTATATCTTATAAAGCTCCCTCCGTCGATAGGTTGGGGTAGCGGGTAGCGTCGGGAGAAACGGCAGAGTGATGCGTTTTGCGTCATATTATTGCGTACTTTCGGTATTTATTCAGGCTCTCCCAGCACGCAACCTCTCAACTCCCAACGTTTCCCCCGACGCAGCCTCTTCCGCCCAACCTGTTTAGTGAATTTTCTGAAGGAGATGGATCCGGTAGGTGAGGTGCTTCTTAAAGGTATCCCGATCTAGGGGCACCACATTGTTTATTATCGTCTGTTTTAAACTTTTCCCGTTGATCCTAATTTTCAATAATTGCATCAAGATCCAATGGATAGGCCGGAGATGAACTTCTAGAGTTGTTAGGATACAATCAAGTACGGGTTTTATATAATTCCTGTAAACAATATTGCCGTAGTCAAGCGTTGGGAGAATTTTATCTGTTATCTCGAGCTCTTTTACTACTTTAAACCCTTGTCTTTCGGCCTCATTCAGGAAATCTGAAAGAGGGTGGCCAGGCAAATTCTTCTCATTTCGTGACGCTTCATATTTATAATAATCCGAAGCCAATAAATAACCGTTTTCATTTAATAATTGATCCGCTTTCGTGAGAATATCTTTTTCGGCGATATATTGGACAGATTCGGAACAAAGCATAAGATCATATTTTTTATCGGTGGTGAAATTCTCGAGCGTTGTAAGATAAAACTGGATCTTCCCGTTTGAATTCTTTGTAAAAAGCTCCTGCTGGTAAGGGTCTGGGCTCATCGACTCAACTTTAAAGCCTGCTTTTGTAAGAGCGATCGCGTTCCCGCCAACCCCGCAGCCAACATCAAGGATCGTTTTAACGCCGGACGGCATTAAACTGATGAGTGTTTGCGCGTAATTTTCTTGCGCTTTCTGGAAATTTAGAAGATTTAATTCGGCGCCTTCATCCCACATCCCGAAATGAAGATAGTTTGTTTTTGACAGGTCCAAATAGAGTTTCAAGACGGGTTGGACCTGGACTTTTGTTTGTACGAAATCAGGCATGCTGTTATTTTATCATAATTTTCATTTGTGTTATAATTTATATATGCCAAGCAATACTTACGCCTTCATTATAAAAGGCGGATATTTTGAGGATATGCTTTATGCTTTTAATTTCGCGAGCATTCTGGCAGTATCGCATAAAAAAGTCAGGATCCTTTTTGTGGGGTGGGCGGCAAGCAAGCTCAAGAAAGGAAATCTTGATAAAATTGACATCCCAAGCTCGCTTCATGACCAAAAAAGCTTTTTTGTCGATCAATTGAAGAAACATAAGACTCACAACCTCGAGGATTTATTGAAGCTTGTAAAATCCGCAGGCGATGTGAAGATATATATCTGTTCTTTAGCCGCAAGCGTTTGGGGAGTTACCCGCGAGAACATGATACCCGAAGTCGACGATCTAATGGGGTCGCCGAATTTTCTCTTAAGCGAAGCAAAAGACGCCGCGCATATTTTGACTTTTTGAAAGGATAGGATTTTCACTGCGGATCTCGCTATCTTCTGACATCTTTTAATGCCATAATGTTTTCATGTGTTTCTCGCCAGAAGGAAGCTTTATCATTGGAACAGCTCTAACGGCAACAGGAGCCCTCTGCGTCGATCGATCCGCCCGTACCGACAGGAATTTTATTCTATTTGCTTTGATGCCGTTATTTTTTGGTATCCAGCAGATCTTCGAGGGATTTGTTTGGATCGGGCTTTTAAGAAATATCCCTTGGATGGCCCATATCTTCTCGCACGCTTTTGTCTTTTTCGCTTTCAGTTTTTGGCCGGCATATGTCCCTGTGGCTGTTTACTTGGTTGAAAAGCACGAGAATCAAAGGACAAAACAATTGCTGCTGCTTGCAATGATCTTTGGCGTTGGCGCCGGTATTGCCGCATTTTTCTTGCTTATGCCGGGTTATATCACTCTGACGGCAAAGATCGTTGGGAGCTCTATCAGCTATGATACGCAAAGCCCGCAGAGGCTTAAAGAATTATTTACTTTTACTTATCTTTTGGCGGTTATACCTCCTTTTCTCATTATCTCCGATATCAGGCTTAAGGTCTTTGGGTATCTACTGCTTTTTTCCGCGATCGTGTCGCAAGTTATTTTTGAGTACGCGTTCGTGTCGGTCTGGTGCTTCTTTGCAGGGTTGTTGTCTTTTTACATAGCATCAGTTATATTTAGGCTGAGGAGTTGTTGTCATGAAAAAGCGGTTAGCATGAGCAATAAGATCAAGATATTATTTGTTTGTGTTGAAAATACCGGACGCTCGCAAATGGCTGAGGGTTTTGCCAAGAAATACGCAGGAGACAAAATTGAGGTGTTTTCCGCGGGATCAAAGCCATTGGGAAAGCTGAATCCGGTTGCTATCCAGGTTATGCAGGATATCGGCATTGATATTGCAAAACAGGTTTCGAAAGGATTTGATTCGCTTCCTTACAAGAAATTTGATTATGTTGTCACAATGGGCTGCGGCGATGCTTGCCCTTTTATTCCCTCAACAGAACATTTGGATTGGAAGATCGAAGACCCAAAAGGAAAGCCTATATCCGAGGTCGCAAAAATAAGGGACGAGATCGGCTTAAAGGTCAAAGAATTGATCGATAGGATTTTAGAAAAATAGCCCCACGGGGATTCGAACCCCGGCCGTTAGCTTGAAAAGCTAATGTCCTAACCCCTAGACGATGGGGCCATAACGCGCTGCGCTCGTAATGACCAATGACAAATTTCCAATGACCAACATTGTATCGCTTCGCGATAATTATAATAAATACATTGTTGGGATTTGGTCATTAATAAGTATATCAGAATTTCTTTTACAATTCACCCTGCGCCTCGATTGCTCATGCAATGGTCAGGGCTTTTTCGAGTCTGGTTTCCTCGTTGGTAACTGGGCCTCAAGCAGAATATATCTTCGCCAAATTGATTATCTTATCATATCCTTCGACATTCAGGTTGACACATGAAGCAACAACATTTTTTAAGGTTTTTACGTGATATTCGCTTGACAAAATCGCGGACTCGAGGGCGGCTTTATAAATTATTATTCTTTAGGCCATTTGTTTGTGTCGGAGCCGTAGGCTTCTTTGTTCTTGAGTATTTTAGCCCTTAATGTCGCGATATTTTTAACAAGTTCGTTCACGGTTTTCTCGAAATCATCGATTTGCTTCAACAATTCATCAACAGATGTTTTATTTTGATCAGGCATAATAGTTCCTCCAAATTGTAGTTTTCTATTTGATTATACAGAATGGCATGAGCGGGGGCAAGGCGTAATTTGACTAAGGGCTCGTTTATAAGATAAACTAGTAGAATACGGGCCCATAGCTCAATGGTGGAGCAATCGACTCATAATCGACAGGTTGTAGGTTCGAACCCTACTGGGCCCATTTTTCAATCCCTCAAATATTCGCGAAGTTTCTTTGCCCTGGTAGGGTGTTTGAGTTTGCGTAAAGCTTTGGCTTCGATCTGTCTTATTCTTTCTCGAGTGACATGGAATTCGCGTCCCACCTCTTCTAGTGTCCTTGGGTGGCCGTCATCGATACCAAATCGCATTTTAAGAACTGTTCGTTCCCGTTCGGAAAGCGACGACATTACTTCTTCAAGATCTTCCCTCAATAATCCGTGCATGACTATCTCATCAGGCGCTACAACCCCCGCATCTTCCACGAAATCGCCTAGTTTTGAAGATTCTTCGTCCCCAACTGGCATTTCAAGTGATAATGGAACTTGGGAGATCTTTATTATCTCGCGTACTTTATCAACGGATATACGAGACCTTCTCGCTATTTCTTGTTCTGTAGGTTTTCTTCCCAATTCCTGCAAAAGCTGTCGGCTTGTTTTTCTTAAACGGTTTATTGTTTCAACCATATGGACAGGTATTCTTATTGTACGGGCTTGGTCGGCTATAGCTCTAGTTATTGCTTGTCTTATCCACCAAGTGGCGTAAGTCGAAAATTTGTAGCCTTTCCTGTGGTCGAACTTTTCAACCGCTCGAATAAGACCTAGGTTGCCTTCTTGTACCAGATCCAAGAATAGCATTCCGCGGCCGGTATATTTTTTTGCGATCGAAACCACAAGCCGAAGATTTGAATTTACTAGCTTATGCTTTGCCGCGCGTTCGTTCAATTTTACTTTTTTTGCAAGATATACTTCTTCCTCGCCGGTTAAAAGTGGGAATCGCCCGATCTCGCGCAGGTACATCCTGACAGTGTCGTCAACGCCGATGCCGTGCATTTCGGTGACGCCGCCTGTCAGTTCGTCTTCTTTAAGATATGGGGTCTTCGCCGGTTTTTCTTCCGCGATCTTAAAGCCGTGCGACAAGAGCTCCTCTATCTCGTCGATGTTCTTTTCGGGTTCAGGATATATTTGGAGCAATTGCTCGGGGGTTATCGAGCTTCTTCTCCCGGCCCGCAAATGTTCGATCATTTCTTTTTTATCTATCACGTTGCCCCTCCTTAATTCTATCGTGCAAGGGACCTAAAAATTTCATTTAGGCCCAAATATTCTTTATTCATGGAAGCAATGGCTTCCGCCCCCCCCTTTTTTTCAGAGTCAGAAAACGCATTTCGGAGCGCTTCCATCTTGTTCTTTATAGCCTCCGCTTTGAGGGAATTGATGCAGTCGGAGAGTATGAGTTCCCGGTCTTCCAAGGGTTCCTCGCTTAACATTATCTCCCGTAATATTTTGCCTTCATCAGTATTCGCCAGGTTTTCCAAGACAACATTTGCCGGGCTTTCAAATATTTTCTTTGCGAGTTCTTCGTATCGTCCAAAATTCTCTAACTGCAATTCATCTTTTATCCTAACGGTTGCTTCATCCCACTCGATCATTAATCTGATCAATTTTTTCTGTGCTTCAATAACTTTTGAAGATGGCTTTGCCGTTGTCCGCCGCAGACTGCTTCTTGCCCTATAAAAAGAATATTTGCTTTTAACTTCGCCTTCAAGCAATTCGGCCGAAATCCCGATCAACTGTGACGCTAGCTTTATGTATTCGCTTTGCAGTATCTTGTCTTTTTCGTCCGATAGGATCGCGGATGCTTCATGGGCTGCGCGCGCGCGAGCTTCCGCTTCATTCAAATTAAAGCGCCCGATAACGCGCCTAAGTTTAAATTCAAGGGCAGGGCATGATGCTTTTACGCTTTCGATAAAGGCTTCTTTTCCGGATCTCTTTATCATCTCATCTGGATCTTTAGCGTCTTTTAGTTGAGCAATTCTTATTCGAACATCAGCTTCTTTTAGGATTTCTTGTGCGCGTTCGGTTGCCGCAACTCCCGCGGGATCCGCATCAAAAGCCAAGACCACCATATCGGAAAATCTCTTTATAAGCTTTGCCTGCCTTGGCGTGAAGGCCGTCCCAAGAGGCGCTATGACATTTTTTATTCCCGCCTCATAAATTGATATGACATCCACGTTGCCTTCAACCACAAGCGCGAACTTTTGCTGTTTTATCGCATCTTTTGCAAGCCCCAAATTGTACAAGTTGTCCCCTTTGACAAAAATTTCCGAATCGGGAGAGTTCAAATATTTCGGCTCCTCGTTATTAAGAGCGCGTCCCGAAAATCCGACGACTCTGTTCCTATGGTCTGTTATCGGGAATATCAGGCGATCGCGAAAACGGTCGTAATATCCTTGAGCGTTCGGCCTCGGGATTATAAGCCCAAGTTTTAACAGATCCTCAAGTTTCGCACCGCGGGACAATAAATATTTGGAGATTGCGTCCCAAGAATTCGGCGCGAACCCGAGCCTGAACAATTTTGGATCGGCGATCCCGCGTTTTTTTATATATTCATTAGCCCCATCGATATTTAATTCAAAGAACTCGCATGCCGCTTCCGCAAGAGCGTATAAATGATTTTTTTGTTCCCTGTTTTTTTCGTCGTAAGCCGATCTTTCGATATGGACCCCGATCTTGTCGCCTATGATCTCTGCCGCCTGCAAAAAATCGGTATTTTCCATCTTCATGACGAAAGTAAAGACATTTCCTCCTGCGCCACAGCCGAAGCAATGGAACATGCTCTTTTCTTGCGATACCACAAATGAAGGGGTTTTTTCGGAATGGAAAGGGCATAGGCCCAGGTAATTCTTTCCTTTTTTTTTGACAGCTACATAGGACGACACGATTGAGACGATGTCGGCCTTTTCTTTTAGTTCGTTGATCAATGATTCTGGGATCAAAGCGTTGTTCTCCATTCGGACGGGACGAATAATTCATTGAATTTATTTATTGCGAACCTGTCTGTCATGCCTGCGATAAAGTCTATTGTATGCTGTAGCTGTTGCGCATTCTCGATGCCTTTCTGGAATTTCGCGTCGTAATGATAATGCCTGAACAATTGTTGGAGAAGTATCGGGACCTTTGATTCTTCCTTTTTGGCCAGAGGATTTGTATAAACATTTTTATACATAAAATCATAAAGGCCGTCTATCGCTTCTTGTATCTTGTCAGACAATTTAATATTGGGCTTATCAAAGCTGTTCTCGATTATATCTCCTACAAGCGTATCCAATATTTTTTCACCAAGCGTATCCATATATTTTTTTGGCAGATCAGATTTCTTTAATACTTTTGCATCGATCGCGTCTTCTATATCATGCCTTATATAGGCGAAACGGTCGGAAAGCCTGACTATTTTCCCTTCAAGCGTGTTCGGCCAAACCGATTCGCTTGGGTGGTTTTTTATCCCATCCAAAACTTCCTTGCAAAGATTCAAACCAAGCCCGGCTCTCTCCAAAACTTCTACAACCCTTAAACTTTGGAGATTGTGATGGAACCTCTGCCCGTAATTATCTTTTAGAATATCATCGAGCGCGAATTCTCCAGCGTGCCCAAATGGCGTATGGCCCAAGTCGTGGCCCAAAGCTATCACTTCGGCCAGGTCTTCGTTTAATCTTAATGCGCGCGCGATCGTCCGTGCGATCTGCGAGACTTCAAGCGTATGCGTCAATCGGGTCCTGTAATGGTCTCCTGATGGAGATATAAATACTTGCGTCTTATGTTTTAATCTCCTAAAAGATTTGCAGTGGATTATTTTGTCCCTGTCCCTTTGGAACGCTGTCCTGTAAGGGCATTCGTCTTCAGGGCGTTTTCGTCCTTTTGTGCCGGACGAAAGACAAGCAAAGGGAGAAAGGCTTGCTTTCTCCCTCGCTTCTATATCAGTCCTAATAAGTTTCAGCTAATTCACCTGCCATATTATAACCGCGGCGCCCGTTCTCCGTAGCAGTGCTACTGCGAAGGGTGAATTTAGCCGCAGGTTATTCACTTATTTCTTTTTACTTTTGAGAACCGCATGCGCAGCCGCGAGGCGTGCAATTGGAACTCTGTATGGCGAACAGCTTACATAATTGAGTCCCGCATTGTGGCAGAACTCGACAGATTGAGGGTCTCCGCCGTGTTCTCCACAAATGCCGACTTTAAGGTCCGGGCGAGTTTTGCGCCCGCGTTCAACCGCCATTTCAACAAGCTGGCCAACGCCTTCCGCATCAATAACTTGGAACGGATCATTTTTATAAATTCCCAGGTCAACATACGCGGGAAGGAATTTACCAGAGTCATCGCGTGAAAGTCCCAGTGCCATCTGTGTCAGGTCATTTGTCCCGCATGAGAAGAATTCCGCAACTTCTGCGATCTTATCGGCTGTAATACATGCTCTTGGGATCTCGATCATTGTGCCTATCATGTATTTAACTTTGACGCCGTATTTCTTTATCGTTTCTTCCGCGACTTGTTTTATGATCTCCATTTGGTTCAAATATTCTTTTTCTTCGCCGACCAACGGGACCATTATCTCCGGGCGGACATCGATACCTTTTTTCTTAAGTTCGCATGCGGCCTGCATTATAGCTTGTGCCTGCATCTCTGTGATCTCGGGATAGATTATTCCAAGACGGCATCCGCGATGCCCGAGCATCGGGTTGAATTCATGGAGAGAATTTATTTTCTGCTTGATCTTTTCGAGCGATATCCCCATTTCATCAGCCATTTCCTGCTGTTGTTTTATCTCGTGAGGCACAAATTCATGAAGCGGCGGGTCGAGCAAGCGGATTGTTACAGGCAATCCCTTCATTGCTTCGAATATGCCAAGGAAATCCCCCTTTTGCATAGGAAGAAGTTTCAATAACGCTTTCTTGCGGCCAACAACATCGTCGGCCAAGATCATTTCACGCACAGCTTTGATCCTATCGCCTTCAAAGAACATATGTTCCGTGCGGCAAAGGCCAATTCCTTCGGCGCCAAAACCTCTTGCAACTTTTGCATCATTTGGAGTATCGGCGTTTGTCCTGACGTTCATGGTCCTAACTTTGTCAGCCCAACCCATGATCTTTCCAAATTCTCCCGAGAGTTCAGGATTGATCGTTGGGACTTGGCCTTTCATAACTTCGCCCGTGCTGCCGTTTAGGGAGATCCAGTCCCCTTCTTTGATCGTTGTGCCGTTAACCGAGAATTGCTTTGCCTTGTAATCGATATGCAAAGCTCCGCATCCAGCGACGCAGCATTTTCCCATGCCGCGGGCGACAACTGCCGCGTGGGAGGTCATGCCGCCGCGAGCGGTCAATATCCCTTGGGCAACGTCCATGCCGCCGATATCTTCAGGCGATGTTTCAATCCTCACAAGGATTATTTTCTTGCCGTCCGCTGCCCATGTTTCCGCGTCATCCGCGTGGAATACTACTTGTCCCGTTGCGGCTCCAGGTGACGCTGGAAGTCCTTTTGCTATAACTTCTTTTTTGGCTTTTGGATTAAACATCGGGTGCAAAAGCTGGTCTAGCTGGTCGGGAGAAATTCTCAATAATGCAGTATTAATGTCGATCAACTTTTCGTTTACCATATCACATGCGATCTTTAGGGCGGCAGGGGCCGTGCGTTTGCCGTTGCGAGTCTGCAGCATCCATAGTTTTCCTTTTTGGATCGTAAACTCGATATCCTGCATGTCCTTATAATGGTTCTCAAGTTTTTTATATATCGCAACCAAAGTTTTATAAGGTGTCGGCATGACTTCTTCCAATGTCTTTTGGTCAGGAGATGACTTTGTCGAAGAATTAACAGGCTCAGGCGTACGGATACCTGCAACTACGTCCTCGCCTTGGGCGTTGATCAAATATTCACCGTAGAATTTTCTCTCTCCGGTCGATGGGTTGCGCGTGAAAGCAACGCCTGTTCCCGAATCGTTTCCCATGTTCCCAAATACCATTGCTTGGACGTTTACAGCCGTTCCCCATTCGTGAGGAACTTTGTTTATCTGTCTGTATTTGATGGCGCGTTCGCCCATCCATGATCCGAATACGGCTTCGACCGCTCCCCATAATTGTTTCCATGGGTCTTCGGGGAAATCAAAGCCTTTTCTTTCTTTTATTGCGGCCTTGAATCTTTTTACTAGTTCTTTAAGAGCGGCAATATCTAATTCAACGTCGAGCTTGACTCCTCTTTCCTTTTTTACTTCGTCCATGATCTCTTCAAATGGATCGATATCTGTTTTAGTTTGCGGCTTGAGGCCCAATACCACATCTCCGTACATCTGTACGAATCTGCGGTATGCATCATACGCGAACCTTTCATTTTTAGATTGTTTCGCAAGGCCTTTCACTGTCTTGTCGTTCAAGCCAAGATTTAATACTGTGTCCATCATTCCGGGCATGGATACACGGGCTCCCGAACGAACTGAAACTAGAAGTGGATTTTCGTGATCGCCGAATTTAGCTCCCATCGCTTTTTCAATATGGCGGATGCCTTCTTCCATTTGTCCTTGAAGCGTCTTTGGATATTTGCGGTCCATTTTGTAATAGACCGTGCACATTTCGGTTGTGATCGTATATCCAGCAGGAACCGGGATCCCAAGCTTGCCCATCTCCGCGAGGTTGGCGCCTTTACCTCCCAACAAATTCTTCAAACTCGCATTCCCGTCAGTCTTTGAACCCCCGAATAGATACACGAACTTCTGGCTTTTCCCCTTTAAACTTTTTACCATTTTTTTACCCCTTCCTTTTTATTTGATTGGAGCTGATCGGGATTGAACCGACGACCTCCTGACTGCCAGTCAGGCGCTCTCCCAGCTGAGCTACAGCCCCAAATTATTCATGATATACAACCGCCTCTTTGCCCCAAAGACCTTCCAGATCATAGAACGCGCGTTCTTTTTCGGACATGATATGCACCAAAATGTCGCCAAGATCATATATGAGCCAGCCGGATTCTTTGGATCCTTCCCAAACGATCCCCTTTATGCCGCGAGCTTTAACTCGTGATTCTATTTCTCTTACGATAGCTTTTAATTGAGGGGTCGAATCTCCCGAAATAATAATCATGTAGTCGGCAAATTTGCCTGCGCGCGTAACATCGATAATGATCGGATTGATCGCTTTCTTGTCTTCCGCGGCATCAATTACAAGCTTTATAAGTTTATCAGTATCTTGCTTATTTCTCAAGGCTTACCCTGTCCGTCAAATAGCCCGTTACGGCCTCTTTTATCTTCCTAGGGTCGGGTCTCATGTAATACACGCCGTCTATGATCTCGTCGTATCCTTGGAGCAGGGACATTTTGATCTGTCCGTAATCGTATATCCTGCGCATGTTAAGCGCCAGCCCCAATATCTGCTTGGTATCCAGGTTGGAATCCATGTACGAGAACAGCCGGAGCAATATCCCCGGCGACCTCAAAACATTTTCTTTATTTGTGATCTGCGATGCGAGGGCTTTTATGAATTTTTGCTGGCGCAATATCCTGTTTAGATCCCCTCCGTCAGTCCTGTATCGCATATAGGCCAGGGCATTTTTTCCGTCCAAGCGCTGCCTTCCGGGGTACAGATCGACAAATAATCCTTGGGAATTGTCGACATAGTACATCCTTTTTTCAACATTTATCTCTATCCCGCCGATCTCATTGATGAGATTCCTGACCCCGGCAAAATTGATCACTATATAATATGGGATCTTTACCCCTAAAAAGTTTTCCGCGGTCTTTCGCGAAAGGTCCGGGCCGCCGAACGCAAAAGCATGATTTATCTTGTCTTCCCCCCGGCCGGCTATTTCTACCCGCGTATCCCTCGGTATCGAAACAAGGCCGACGGTATTCGTTGCCGGATTAATGTGGGCGACCATTACGCTGTCGGACCTTTTTACGGGGCCTTCCCCGTCAACGCCCAGTATGACCACATTTGTTTCACCCAAAAATTTGTCGCCCGGGATCAGCGTAAGCAATGTCTCAAAAAGCATGAATTTTGATATGACAGCAAGGGTAAACCCAAAAAAAGCTGAAAAAGTTATAAGAAGTATAATGAATGAAATAAATATCCCGTTGAAAGGTATTTTATATTTTGGGCCCGAATATTTCTGCCCGTATATCTTTTTTATGTAATCCGATTCCCAATTATTTCGCATTAGTGCCTTTTTTCCCGCCCATAATATAATAGTTCCTCGTCCTGATAGTCTGTTCTGATATCGGATAACCGCTTTCCAAGAGCGATCCGATCATCATGCTTGTGGACATTATTATTGCCTTATCCATATTCTTGTAGGCCATCGCCCTTATTTTCTCGACGCCATTGAATCGCCTTCCGCTTTCGATATGGTCTGCAAGATATAATATTTTTTCCAAAATGGTCATATTCTCGGAGCCGACCGTATGCTTTGCAATTGCGTTCAGTATATTATGATCGTGAATGCCAAAAACTTCTTTTGCGAGCACCGCTCCGAGCCGCGCATGCATGTGTCCCGCTTCGATATATTTTCCGCAGTCGTGGAGGAGGGCGGCGATAGAAGCTTGATCCAAACTGACCTTATAATGCTTGGCAAGTTTTATCGCTTCTTTTTCAACTCTTAATGAGTGGTTAAAACGATCCTTCGGAAGCCATTTTTTTAGTTGGACGCCGAGCCTTTTGCGATCATCCTTCTTCATTATAAGTATTTTACCACAGTTATGTTATAATTTTTATTGATGAATAACATTGCGGCGATAATTTTAGCTGCGGGGAAAGGCGTCAGGATGCAATCGGATCTCCCGAAGGTTTTTCACAAACTCGGGGGAAAACCACTGCTTCAGCACGTTATAGAAACAGCCCAAAATATCGGGATCAAAGATATCTATGTCGTAGTAGGTCATAAAAAAGAATTGTTGGTCGACTATTTCAAGGGCTGGCCCGTAAAATTTATTTCGCAGGACGAACAATTGGGGACAGGCCATGCAGTTTTGATGGCACAGCCGTTTTTAAAAGATTTTAATGGCACTGTTTTGGTTTTGGCAGGAGATGTCCCGCTTCTTTCGGCAGAAACTTTAAATAAGCTCATCGATTTTCATGTGAGCCATAAGGCCGCGGCGACCGACCTAACCGCAAAACTTGACGATGCCGGAAATTATGGAAGGATCGTCAGGGGCAAAGACGGCAAGGTTTTGAGAATAGTTGAGAAAAAAGATGCGAGTGCGGAAGAACTTCAGATCCAAGAGATAAATTCAGGTACTTTTTGTTTTAATTCCGAGGACCTTTTTTCGGCGCTGACAAAATTGAAGCCGGAGAACGCGCAAAAAGAACATTATTTGACGGACACTATAGAAATATTAAACAAAATGGATCGCCCCGTGTTTGCATATATGACGGGCGATTTCAAGGAAACCCTCGGTATAAATACCAAAGAAGAATTAGCTGCGCTTGAAGCCCGCCTAAAATAATTTTGCCTGAAGTGAAATTTTCAAAATTTGCATGCGATAAAAGAATGGACGACAAACAAGCTTAATTTGAGAGGAAAAAAAGAAAATGTTTCTCAATGTGATTGGAATGAGCGCGCAAGCTTCATTGCCCAGATCGAATTCTATCGGTTTATTTGATGCCAGGAAGGCGTTAAACGACCGAGGCTTCACTGTAAAATTATTAAGGGTCGATGCTTGGACGCTTTCTTGCCTTTCCCGAGTGACCGATTCTTCCCATGCGCAAGATATTTATTGGAAAAGTCCGTATAACCAGATGCTTAGGTTTATCGATGCCGCAAAAGACATAAAAGAATCCAGGGGAATTTCTAATCCGATGCCGATCCATTTGCCGAACATCGCACAGCTTCGCCTCATTGGCGCCGATGGTTTAAGGCGCTTATTTGAAGATACAAAAGCTATGAAGTTCTTTGCCGAAAGAGTTATTGATACGCAATCAGGAATTGCCGACCTTTCGATCCTGCCGCTAATGTTTGACCGTTTTAAAGTATAAATATTTCCCTTCCGCCTGAAATTTTTTATTTCACCGCACGATAAGCACATATGGGTGGAAATAATAATGCCGCTTACTAGAGTTAGCGGATTTTCCAATGCATATCTTGGATTGCCTTCCGTTATGGCCAGGCTGGTCAGATCGGACATGGCGTTTCTTGGTATTAATATTAATAGGGGCACGCTAAGATCATTATCAGGGATGCCTCCAGCGCAGTATTACGGCTTGCATAGCCGGCTTGAGGTTTTTCAGAAAGGACATCCCTTTTCAAAATTTAGGATCGACGCTCCGGATAAGTTCCAGGGGTTTGATTTTTCCGTTTTACCGGATGCTTTTTTGTCGTCCCGTGTTTCCGGTGTTCTGCTCGACCTCGCGAATATTGAAACAAACTTCGCGCGGTTTGAGCGTGAAAAACAAATGATTTTGGCGGATAGCGGGACGCCGGCCGCTTTCCCTGTCCAATCTATAACTCCCAGGCCTCCTATTGTTGAAGTGGATTCTGGCGCAATAGTCCCTTCGCAGGAGCCGGGCCATGCGGCAATTGTAAGACCAAAGCATCCAGTGAAAAATCCCATTTCAGCCGCGGCACTTTTTAAAAATGCCTATTTATTTTTACTTTTCATTTTCGTTAGGGCGAAGGTCAGGATCATAAAAGCCTTTGGGGCGGGCGGCGGCGAAAAAGCGGCATTAAATATCGTTGATCTCAAAAATGAGATGGGCGAAAAGATCGTTGCGATAATTGATTATCCTGAAAATGTTCCCAAGTCAGAAGCTTCTTTTGCGCCGTGGGTCATCATCCCTCCCGCTTGGGGAAAAACCAAAGAGACATATTTCCTTTTGGCATTGTACTTGCAGAAAAACGGGTTTGGCGTTATGCGCTATGATGACACTCATGGGCCCGGCGAAAGCGACGGGCAGATCGTCGATTCAACCCTTTCAATTTCAAGCATTAATGTTTCCGCTGCCGTAGATTACCTTTCAAAAACTATCGGAGCCGCAAATATTGCCGTCGCGCCTTTCAGCCTCTCTACTCGCGCGGCCATAAAAGCCGCGTCGCGAGACAAACGCATCGCGGCGCTATTGCCTATTGTCGGTTCGCCCAATATCCAAAGCCTTCTACGAAATGTTTACGGTGAAGACCTGGTCGCCGCAAACAAGGATGGGAAAAAGATCGGAATGGTAAACATGATCGGAAATTATACGGATGGCGATAACTTCTTGGATGACGTGCGCAAAAATAGATTTTCTGATCTTGATACTACTGCCAGAGATCTGGAAAAAGTAAAAGTCCCGATAATTTGGTATTGCGGAAGCGAAGACGAATGGGTTGATCCCAAAGAAGTCGAGGCGGCTCTTTCCTCGCACAGCGCGCGCCATGAAGTTAAAGTCGTCGAAGGCGTTACGCATCGTTTTAGGGAAGCCCAAACAGCGCATCTTATTTTTATCCAATTCACTAGGGATGTTGTGGGGCTCATGATGGGGAATTATAGAACCGAAGTTGCAGTTCCGGGAACATCTGAAATCATGTACAGAGGAATGATCGAGCGATCAAGGATCGCCGTTGAACACTCGAAGGAAAAAGAAAGGCAAAATTGGGAAAATTACCTGGAAGGATTTGATATCCTTTTAGAATCCGACGACTACAGGTCATATATCAGGGAAGTAGCCGAAGCCGTAGATTTTGTTCCAGGAGAAAGGTTGGCTGATATTGGCTGCGGCACCGGTAATTTTGAAGAATATTTGTTGAATGGGATATTGGAAGAGATCCTTAAAAGTGGAATTACCGGTAGCGGAGGGGAAATAACCGCGATCGATATCGTTGCTAACGGATTAGCCAAAACAATGGAAAAAGTTGACCAGGTCAGGCGGAAGCGGCAGGGGCTTCCCAATGTGGTTGCCTTGCAAGCCGACGCCGATATAAGCTTTTTGAGGGTGATCGAAAGATTTAAAATGGGAGAGGTTGAATTGGAAGGCTTAAATGAGCTCATGTGCGGGTGCAATATAAATATCCCGAAGATAAAAGATAGGCAAAAGCTTCGAAGCTTTTTAAGGGGAGATTTAAGGTTGAATTATTTGGACCTGATGGCGATCGCAGGCATTGAGAATATTGATGTTGTAATTGAGCTTGATCGCGCTAGAAGATATATCGAAAAAAAGATCGGCCTTGACGACTTTAATAAAAAAGGCCAAGAAAAAGTTTCGGCTTCGGGCAGGATCGATTATGGGGAACTTTTGATCGAGGACTTGAAATTTGACCAGCTGGATTGGCGGATGAGCTTGCGGAATACTACTCTTCCTTTGAAGGAGGGAGCTTACGATAAAATCGTATTAAGCCTGTGCCTCTCGTATCTTCGCAATCCCCGCGGGACCTTGGCCGAAATAAGGAGGGCGCAAAAACCCGGAGGGAGGATCGTTGTCACAAGCCTTAAGCCGGACGCGGACATTTCGAGGATCTATTCCAGGTTCTTAGGCAAGATAAAAGAAAAGTACCAGGGAGAAGGCCAGGGAGAAGCTCTTTCCAGGGCGCGGGCGCTGTTCAACGACGCGATCAAATGGATCGAAGTTGAAGAGGAAAGCGGGCGCTTTGTTTATTTTTCCGAAGAACAGCTTAGGGAAATGCTCATAGGGGCCGGTTACTCCAATATCCAAATATCTTATTCGTTCGATAAGCAAGCCCTGATAGCGGCAGGTGAACTCCCCCTTGAGTAGCTAGCCTTGATTTCATCCCTGTATTACGAGATAATAAATATTAGATGATCTACTATCCGTTAAGCGCCGCTATTAATTTCTTGGGCAGCCTTTATTTGGGTTTTTTTGTCCTATCAAAAAATAAAAAGTCCCCGTTAAACATTACATTCAGCCTTTTTGCCTTCAGTGTCGCGTTTTGGGGATTCGGATATTTTTTCTGGCAGATCGCCTCTCAAAAAGAAAATGCGCTTTTTTGGGTCCAAGTCCTTATGGTGGGGGCTATCCTTATCCCCGTTTTTTTCTTCCATTTTATTTTGTGCCTCCTAAGGCTGTATGATGAGAAAAAAAACATATTAATTGCGGCATATCTGCTATCGGCATTCTTTTTGATATCGGACTTGACGCCGTTCTTTGTAAAAGAGGTCGCGGAAAGGTCTTTTTTCAAGTTTTGGCCTGTTCCGGGGCCGCTTTTCCATCCCTATCTCATGGTATTTATCGCTTTAATAATATATTCGCACCTGCTGATGTTCCAGACCATGGCCAAAACATCCCTCGGCAGGCTGAAAAACCAGATTAAATATATCTTTATTGGGACATTTTTCGGGTTTTTGGGCGGAACCACCAATTTTTTATTATGGTACAACGTTCCATTTCCCCCCATAGGCAATGGGCTTGTAATGCTTTATGTCGCTTTTACCACATACGCGATAATAAAACATCGTTTGATGAGCATTGAAACGGTGATACAAAAAGGGATATTATACGGCGGGATTTCGGTCCTCGTTTTGACCGCATATGCTGCAGCCGCGTATTTTTTACACGGGTTAAACTACATATGGGTGAACGCGATCCTAGTTTTGGCGCTGGCGACGGCATATAATCCCTTATTAAAAGGTTTCCAATATTTGATCGATGTGGTCTTTTACAGGGAGCGGTACGATTACCAAAAAACCCTAAGGGAAATCAGCTATAAGATATCAACCCAATTGAGGCTGGAAGACTTAACTTCGCTTATTGTATCGACATTTGTCCATACAATGCGCGTTTCGGAGATCTCTTTCTTGATATTGGACAAGGAAAAAGGCCGGTTCCGCTCTATCCCCGCCCCGGTCATAGAATGCCAAAGCTCTTACAAGCAAATTGAAATAGACATTGAAAGCCCGATCGCGAAATATCTTCAAGAGTCGAAAGATGTGCTCCTATTGGAAGAGCTTGAGGACGAGATCGCAAAATTAGAATCTTATGCGGGGAAAGACGGCAAAAAGCTTGACGATTTGTTCGGGGTTAAATTCGAAATCGAAAAATTGGGAACAGAATTGTGGGTCCCAATACTTTCGCAGGATATCCTTATAGGGATAATCTCTTTAGGGTACAAGCTTTCTGGCGATATGTATTCGACCGAAGACATGGTGCTGCTTATGACCCTGGCAAACCAGACCGCTGTCGCGCTCGAAAACGCGCGGTTGTACGAAGAGGTACTCTTGGTCAAGAATTACACCCAGGATATCCTTGAGGCAATGGTTTCGGGCGTCGCTACGATCGATATGCGCGGCAATATTGTAACGTTCAATCCCGCCGCCGAGAAAATAACCGATCTTAACGCAAAAGAAGTGATCGGAAAAAATTATTCCGAAGTTTTTTCCAAAAAGAGCCCGCTATCACAAATTATAGGATCGGCGCTTTCCGGGCGGCAGATGAGAAACCATGAAACAAGCATAGTTGCCGGGAAAAAAGGGCTTGTCCCGATCTCGCTCAACAGCAGCGCGCTTGTTGACGCGAACGGAAAACGATCGGGCATCATTTTTTCGATGTCCGATTTGACCGAAATGAAATCTTTGGAAGGAAAAGTGAGGCAGGCCGATAAGATAGGGGCTTTGGGGACAATGGCGGCCGGCATGGCCCATGAAATCAAGAATCCGCTTTCTTCCATGAAAGTTTTGTCCCAGCTTTTGCCTATAAAATATGAAGATACCGAATTCCGACAAAAATTCATCGAGATCATGCCTCGGGAAATATTGCGCATCGACAGAATAGTCGAATCCCTTCTTGGTTTTGCAAGGGCGGCAACGCCAAAATTTACCATGATCGATCTGAATAAAATAATTGATGATGACGTTAGATATTTTAATGATCAAGCAAAAACTGCAGGCGTAAAAATTATCACAGCCTATGCGGACATTCCGCAGATAGAAGGGGATAGCGACCAATTATCGCAAGTATTTTCTAATTTGATATTGAACGCCCTACAAGCAATGCCTGAAGGCGGAGAAATAAAGATCAAGACCCGAGAGGGGAAAAAGATCGAGAATATCCTTCAAACGGTCGAAGTCGAAGTTTCTGATTCCGGCCACGGGATCTCCGGAGAAAATATCAAAAAGCTTTTTGACCCGTTCTTCACAACTAAATATGCAGGAACAGGGCTTGGGCTCACGATCACCCATAGCATTATTGACGGCCATAGGGGGCTAATAGATGTAAGCTCAAAAGCAGGACGAGGCACTACTTTTATTGTCACTTTGCCTGTCAGCCAGGAATTGGTATAATGGTCGGACTGTGAGGCGGTATGCAAAAGAAATATAAAATATTCTTATTGGAAGACGACCATAAGGTCGCAGAGCTGATAAAAGAGACCCTGCCGGAATACGAAATCTTGGTCGAATCAAGCAATGACAAGTTCTTGAAGGAAATGCAGGAAGCCGCCGCCGATCTCCTGCTTATCGATTTTGACCTCAAGCTAAAAGACGGCCTGCTCACCTATAAGGAAATAGTCCAAAAAAATCCCCACGCCAAGGCGATAATGTTCTCTTCGTCCAACAGCATCCCGCTCGCGGTCGCCGCGACAAAGCTTGGGGCGCTCGATTTCCTGCGAAAGCCCCTTTCGGCGCAGGTTTTGCGCGATTCGGTCGCAAGCGCATTAAGCGTGGAAGAAGAGCTCGCTTTGGACCTTTCACAATTTGCGGATGTCGAGTGGCTAAATGGCATGAGTGCTGGACTAAAAAATCTTCTGGGCCAGATCAAGGCTCATGCCGCTTCTGTTTCCGATATCGTCATATGCGGCGAACGAGGGGTGCCGATCCATAAAGCGGCAGAGATCGTCCATAAGCTTTCAAGGAGTTCCGAAAAGCGATTTGCGGAGATCAATCTTTCATCGTTTAATATTCCGGCGTCCGAAGCGCATTTTTTTATTACGTTAAAAGAGCTTATCTCCGCAAAAACCGAAGCCCCAGGGATCGTATACCTATCCGGCATCGAATCGATATCCGAATCTTTCAGGCACAGCCTGCTCCAATTTATCGGAAGCAAAAAGAGCGCGGTCAGGATAATTATCGGAGCTCATGATATGGAAACCATAACGGGATTTCCCGCGCTAATGGTCCCGCCTTTAGCTTCGCGCCGGGAAGATGTGCTCCTCATCGCATTGGCGTATATCAGGCGGTTTAATCCGACGATCAAATATATCTCCCCTCATGCATTGGAATTTTTCATGTATTATGATTTTCCGGGAAACTATACCGAGCTGAAGGACATGATAATTGCCGCAGGCGCAAGTTTTCCGGGGGCCGAAGTCCTAAATCTCAAAAATCTTCCGATCGATATCAAGCTTTTTGAAAATGTCCTTGCAAATAAGGTGTTTTCAAAGGAAAAGTACGACCTGGTCTCTGCGAGGGAAGAATATGAAAGGTTATTGCTTACGATCGTTCTTGAAAAGTTGAATTTCGACCTAAGCCTCACAGCGAGATTCCTTGAAATGCCAAAAACCCAAGTGTCAGAGCGGCTTTCTATCCTAGGGCTTCCCGAATAAAAGCTTCGGCCTCATCTTTGCTTTTTGCTTCGGCAAATATTCGAATGATCGGCTCGGTGTTTGACGGGCGCAAGTGGAGCCACCCGTAATCCCTTAAGACTTTTATTCCTTCGGTCAGGTCCAAAGTGTCTTTTTGGAACTTATCTTTTATCTTGTCCAAGAAATCCTGTGCTTCTTTGGAAGATTTGCATCCCATCTTATTTTTTACAAGATAATATTTGGGAATATCATCCACTATCTTGCTTAAGGGTCTCTTTTCTTCGGCAAGCAAATTCAATAATATCGCGATGCCTGACAGGCTGTCGCGGTTGAACCCGACTTTCGGGAAAATGATCCCCCCATTCCCTTCCCCTCCGATAGGCGCTTTTGTTGATTTGATCTTTTCTGCGACATAGACCTCTCCGATCTTTGTCCTAATGATCTTGGCGCCAAATTTTTTTGCGATGTCGTCGATCGCTTGGGTTGTCGACAGGTTTGTAACGACTATTTTCTTTTTTGATCTTTTGAGGATGAATTTTGCGCAAAGGCCAAGAGTGTATTCCTCCGAAATAGCTTCTCCTGTTTCCGCGACTATTGCAAGCCTATCGGCGTCGGGGTCTTGAGCGAACCCAATATCGGCGCCTTTTTGTTTTACGATATCTGATAGTTCTTTTATGTTTGCAGGAGTTGGCTCCGGCCCTCTTGGAAAGGGCGAAGCCGGCCTAACATTTATGGCGATCACTTCACAGCCAAGTTTCTTAAGCATAATAGGCGTAATAATGCTTCCAGCGCCGTTCACGGAATCTATCGCAACTTTGAATTTTCTCCTGCGGATCTTTGCGGTGTTAACATTCTTTAATACAAGTTTAATGTGGTCGTCGTCCGCTTTTGTATATGCTTTGGATCTGCCGCCCGACCTTTCTTTGAATTTCTTTGCGTAATAAATATCAAGCAATTCGCTTGCCTGGGCCGAATTCAGGAAAATCCCATCGGACCTTACGAATTTTATGCCGTTCCATGGTTCGGGGTTGTGGGAAGCTGTGATTATTATCCCCCCGTCAGCCTTAAGTTTGCGCACCATTATGCCGACAGTCGGCGTTGTCGCGATCGAAAGGTCTATAACTTTACAGCCGCACGAGACAAGGCCGGAAATGACGATTTTTTTTATGGATCCGGACGAAGTCCTAGTGTCAGCGCCAATGACAACGGAGCCGCCTTTTAAATATGTTCCGAATGCTTTCGAAAGATCAATGCAAATTTCCGATGTAAGCGAATCGGGCACTGTTCCTCGGACACCGGAGATCGATATTTTTAACATTTTTCTTGAAATATTATATCAGTTTGTTATTATATGTCCATGTCGCAAATTGTTTTCGGGGAGATATCGCCTCATCCTCCGATACTTATCCCGCAGATCGGCGGCGCAAGGCTCAATGACGCTGAAAAATCAAAAAAGTCGCTTGAGGCCGCGTCAAATGCGTTAAGATCCAAAGATTTCGATACAATTGTTGTTATCACCCCCCATGGAGCCGTATCGTCCGCATCAGTCCCTGTCTACACAAGCCCGGTATTTGAAGGCGACTTTGCAAATTTCGGGATGCCAAAACCCGTTTTTCATTTTAAAGGCGATACCGAGCTTGGAGTGGCGATTGCAAAAGAAGATACGGCTTTGACGTCAAGGATACCCGAAACCATTTTGGACCATGGGGCGCTTGTTCCATTATATTATATTCTAGAAGCTGGGATAAAGAAACCAATACTTCCGATCGCGATCGCCATGCTTCCACTTCCAAAACTTTTCGAATTTGGAAAAGTGTTGGCGCGCGCCGCCGAAAAGATAAATAGAAAGATAGCTGTGATCGCATCAGCCGACATGTCGCACCGTTTGACGCAAGATGCCCCTTCGGGCTTTGATCCTCGCGGTAAAGAATTCGACGAAAAGCTTGTCGATCTTGTAAGGCGGTATGATGTGAAAGGAATTCTTAATTTTCCAGAAGAACTTGCCTACAGGGCGGGACAAGACGCATTGTGGTCCATCGCGATCTTACTTGGAGCTCTTGATGGCTTAAAAGTTAAGCACGAGGTCTTATCCTACGAAGGCCCGTTCGGTGTCGGATACATGGTAGCGACATTTGAACCAATTAGTTGAACTCGCAAGGAAAGCAATTGAAGCTTTTGTTAAAGATGGGAAAACCATATCTGCGCCAAGCCCTCTTCCTCAAGAGATGAAAGGCCAAGCAGGGGTTTTTGTTTCTTTGAAGAAACACGGGGAACTTCGCGGATGCATCGGGACTTTTATGCCGACAAAACAAAATATCGCCGAAGAAATAATAAGCAACGCTGTGATGTCCGCGACTCAAGATCCCAGATTTTCACCGGTCGGATCCCATGAATTAAAAGATCTCGAAATATCTGTTGATGTTCTCACAAAACCGGAACCGGTTTCCGATATAAAAGAATTAGATGCAAAACGATACGGAGTTATAGTAAAATCAGGTAGAAGAAGCGGATTACTGCTTCCCGACCTTCCCGGTGTTGAAACTCCCGAGGAGCAAATTGAAATTTGCAGAAGAAAAGGCGGAATAGGCATTAATGACCCGATCGAGTTGTTCAGGTTCGAAGTTAAACGATACACATAGCCCGCCATAGGCGGACAGGGAGAATAAGATGATAAAAGTTGGGATAGCCGGTGTTGGAGGATACGCGGGGCAGACATTGCTTTCGATGCTTCTTCGACATCCCGAAGTTGGAATAAAGTGGATAATGTCCGAAGAGGAGCATAAGGGCGAAAAAATTTCAGACCGCTATCCTCATCTAAAAGGAATTTGCGATCTTTCAAGCATTACGTATAGCGATCTAGACAATGTTCTAAAAGATGTCGACCTTGTATTTCTTTCGCTTCCTCACGGTGTTTCGTCAACCATAGTCCCAAAGATCATAAAAACAGAGAAAAAAATCATTGACCTTGGGGACGACTACCGTTTCAGCAAAGAAGCAGTATATGGCTTGCCTGAACTGTTCAAAGATGGAATCAAAAAAGCTCGTTTAGTTGGCAATCCAGGGTGCTATCCTACAGCTTCGATTTTAGCTTTGGCTCCGTTAATTAAAAATAAATTAGTAGATCTCAATTCGATAATTGTCGACGCCAAGTCGGGGATCTCGGGCGCTGGGCGCGGCGCGGCGCTTAAAACGCTTTATTGCGAACGAAACGAGGGGATCACTGCTTATAATGCAGCAAACCATCGGCATATGGGGGAGATTGGATATCAGGTTGGCCTGTTAGCTGGTTTGCCTGTTAACGTCACTTTTGTTCCTCATTTGACGCCGATGTCGCGCGGCATACTCGCGACGTGCTACGGGAAAATGACCAAATCCCAAATCCCAATGACCAACAATGAATTAATTAATATTTATAAGACATATTATAAGGAATCTCCTTTTGTTCGCATTTATGATAGCGGCGAGCCGAATACAAAGAATGTTTCGGGCACCAATTATTGCGATATCGGTGTTGCGATAAACGAAGAAACCAATACGATCATCGTTCTCTCTGTAATAGATAATTTGATCAAAGGAGCCGCCGGTCAAGCTGTGCAAAATATGAACATAATGCATGGATTGCCGGAAAAGACAGGGCTTGATGCAATAGCGATCTATCCATGAAGAAAATAAAAGGCACGATCACCTCTCCTCTTGGTTTTATGGCCGCAGGGCTTGCGGCAGGGATCAAAAGATCCGGAAAACCGGATATGGCGCTTATCGTATCAGCTGTGCCGGCTGTATGTGCCGGGGTCTTTACGACAAACCAATATTTAGCCGCGCCAATAATCGTTTCAAAACAAAATATCAAGTCGGGCCTTTGCCAAGCGATAATTTCAAATGCGGGCAATGCCAACTGCGGCACCGGAAAGCGGGGAATGGCAGATGCAAAGCGTATGGTTGACGCTGCAGCCAAGGCCCTTAAGATTGATCCAAAACATGTTTTGGTTACATCCACCGGATCAATAGGAAAAGCCATGCCGATGGATAAAGTTATATCCGCTATCCCAAAAATTGCAGACAAAGTTTCGAAAAAAGGCGGGCATGATGCCGTATTGGCAATTTTAACAACAGACACAAGAGCCAAAGAGATCGTTGTAAAAGTTGGCGGATATACTATAGCGGGTATCGCAAAAGGATCGGGTATGATCCACCCTTTTATGGCGACAATGCATGCATTTATCACAACAGACGCTAAGATCGACAGAAAAACGCTTCAAGCACTGCTTTCAAAAGCAGTAGATAATTCTTTCAACATGATGACAGTCGACCAGTGTATGTCGACCAATGATTGCGTGTTTGCGCTTGCGAACGGGTTATCAGGGTCAAGGGTCAAGGGTCAAGCGGCAATAAAAAAATTCTATCAAGCTCTAGAAGGAGTTTGTGTTTATCTTGCGGAAGAGATCGCGCGCGATGGTGAAGGCGCGACACAGCTGATACGGATAAAAGTAATTGGTGCGCGAAACGAAAAAGATGCGAAAACTGCGGCACGTGCTATCGCGGGATCGGACTTGCTAAAATGCGCAGTCTATGGAAAAGATTACAATCCTGGCCGAATTTATGCGGCAGTTGGCGCTACATCCGCAAAGATCGATCCTAATAAAATTAAATGCGACATGAAATTTGGGGGGAAAGAAACGATAGTTACTTGTGATCTTGGGGTAGGCCGATCATCGGCGAATGCCTGGGGATGCGATCTAACAGAAGAGTATGTTAAGATCAATGCTCATTATCATACATGACCTCACCCCCTGTCCCCCTCTCCACTTCGTAGAGAGGGGGGATTAAAGAGAGGGAGTCAGAGGATGAGGAAAAGGAGAATCATGTTCACGCATCTAATTAAACGGGCCGAGGCGGTGCTTGAAGCGCTTCCATATTTATTAAAATTCCATGGTGCGACGATCGTCGTAAAATACGGCGGCGCCGCCATGCAGAACGAAGAACTAAAGAAAAGCGTTATCCAAGATGTTGTTCTTCTTAAAATGGTCGGGATGAACCCAATCTTGGTCCACGGCGGCGGGTCCGAGATCAACAAGTCATTAAAGAAACAGGGTATCGAACCCAAGTTTGTTGGGGGCTATCGCGTTACAGATAAAGAAACTATGAAGGTCGTCCAAAAGGTATTGGGCGAAAAGATAAACCAAGAGATCGTTTCCTTGATTAAAAAAGCAGGCGGCAAGGCAAAAGGATTTTACGGCAAAAAAGGCCGCGTCATTAGGGCATATAAATACTGGAAGAAGGATAAAAAAGGCAATAAGATCGATCTGGGTTTTACGGGGCAAGTTGGAGGAGTAAGATATCGGGTTTTGAGCAAATGGATGAAGCTTGGCTATATTCCCGTTTTAACTTCGATCGGAGTGGGGAAAAAAGGCGAAGTTTATAATATTAACGCCGACAAAGCCGCCGCGGCGATCGCCGCATATATAAAAGCGGAAAAACTGATCATGCTCACCGATGTAACAGGCGTTTTGGATAATAATGGCAAGCTTGTTTCAAGCATAAATACATATCGCGCCGATAAGATGATCAAAGTAGGCCATTTATCCGGCGGTATGATCCCAAAGATCAAGTCTGCGCTCTATGCCCTGCGAAAAGGGATCAAGACCGCGCATATAATCGACGGCCGCCTTCCTCACGCCGTTCTTTTGGAAATATTTACCGATCATGGTATTGGGACAATGGTTGTTAGGTGAAGGTGAAGGCGCCGGTATGGATAGGGGGTTAAGGTTAGGGTTAACCCATTCCCCAATAACCTGACCGAAACCGGCTTCCTAACCCTCACCCAAAAACTATTTTTCCCATGCAAGTTTGTCCCCCAATCCCTCGATAGATAAGTGGAACGATAATAATATATAGAAAGCCCAAGTTTGCCTGTTAGTACCGGGTTATTTTATTTTTATAAGGGGGGGGACGAAAATGGCTATTGATGCAAATACATGGGGGAGATATTTAGGAAATAAGGGAATCGATAAATCTCTTGCGAATAAATTGTCTAATGGAGAAAAAGTTAAAGTTAAAGCAGGAAAAGAATCTGCGGATGCCGATGCAGTCGAGGTTGATCTGAATAACGGCTTAAGCGACGCGGAATTATCCGCTTTGGGTATTCAAAAAGGCAAAATTGATGTAATTATCGATGCCGGATGGGACTTGGATGACACTAAAGCCAACAAAAACATAGAAGAAGCCGAACTTAAAACAGCCTATGTCAAAATGAAGGAATGGGGCGATGCCCACGGCCTAAAAGAAGACGAGGCCTATACATTGTATTTTAACAGCGAAGAGTTCCATTTAGAAAACTTGGCCGATGTTAAAAAAGCCAGGGAAGAGTCAAGTGATATAATTAAAAAAGAGTTTGACGCATGGGCGGCCACAACAAAAGAAACCGATAAATCATTTGCTAATTATTTAAAAGCCGAAAAGAAGATCCCAGCCGATTCTTTATTGGTCAAAAATGCCCCTAAAGACGCAAAGGACTTGCTAAAATTGGCACTGCTTTCGACTTATAAACCGGAAATCCAGAAGAAAGCAGGATTAACCGATCCGATCGATAAAGCGTATGTTGCCGATCCGGCAAAATTTTACGATAAAGCCAAGCTAGACTCGTGGGTGGGTTTATTTAAGCCTGCCGATGCTCCTGTGCTATCACCACCACCACCACCACCACCACCCCCTCCTCCTCCTCCTCCTCCTCCTCCAGCGGCGCAAGGTGGAGTAATTGCGCCAAGGGCATCATAAAATTATTCCATCAACTTTGCAATTTCGTATGGGATTTGACGATACATAATGGGAAAGTAACGGGTAATGGGTAATGCGATAAGTGTTCATAGCTTTACGCATTACTTCCCAACGCATTACAAAATAAGGAGTAAAAAAATAAATGGCCGAAATGAAGCCGGAAGGCATAAGAGCCGTATATAGGAGAATAATCAAAAGTTTGGGAAAGGTGAAAACCGATCACGACCTAGAATTAATCGACAAAACTAATGATTCAGGAAGCGGTGCCGATAAATCCTTCGTTTATGCTAAAGTTGACAAAGGCACTGTAGTAATTGCAAATTCGTCCGATGAAGCCGCTAAAAAGGACAAAACTTTCACAAAGATCGACCTAAGCGACGGCTTGAGCCGTGATGAACTTGTGGCTTTAGGTATAAAGCCCGAAGAAATAGAGATTTTAGGGATAATCGGGCGAGGATGGAAGCTTAAAGGCGAAAAAGACGCGCAAGCAGACACTGATCCCAAATCCCAGATCATTGAAGACAGCGAAGTTGCAATGTTTGATAATGCTTGCCGCGAATACGCGGATGCGTACGGCTGGTCTAAATTTGAAGCGCAAAACGCTTATCTTTATCCCCCAAAGGACCCTAAAGATCCGGGATTTGTACGCCAAGACCTTGAAACGCTTGCAAAAAACAGGAAATCAGCTGAAGCCGCGCTTTTTGAAAAAATAAAATTGGTAAAAACCAAGGATGAGCTATTGAAAGCGATCAAAACAGAACTGTCGCTTGATGATAGCAGCCCTATTATTAGGAATATTAACCATTATTTTGACAGCGCACAATCTGACATCTCGAAAGACGATAATAAAAAGGAAATATTAACATATATTTTAAAACTTGCTTCCGGCTCGCAATGGAATAATAATTTCCAATTAATTCAGCTTCGTATAAGAATTCCAATTGAAACAAAATATACAGGCGATATGAGCTTGGCTAGCTTAAAAGCTTGGGCGCCTACTGCTAAAGAATTTAGCACCGCGCCTATGCCTGCGCCTACGCCTGCTTCTCCAACCGGAACAACAGGCTCAACAGGCGCAACGGATAAACGAACCGAGGCAATAGCAAAAGCAAAGGAACTTGCCACAAAAGGCGATTATGCCGGAGCTAGAAAAGCACTGGATGGATACGTAGCGGACGAAGAAGGCAAAAAAATAGATGAAGCACTTCAAAGAGTTGTCAATGCCGAAGAATATGTTAAAACAAAAGATTACGAAAATGCCCGCGATATATATAAAAATTATCTCCAAGGCATCCCTTATCTTCCAAAAGCCATAGATAGGCTTGATGAATTGGAAAAATTATTCCAAAGGCAAAGGCCTGTTTTGCTCGATGCCAGAGCGAAACTTGAACAATGTTCCACCCTTTCATCGGAAATAAGAGAGTTATTGAGGCTTCAGCCCGACGGATGGATAGTTAGCGGTAAGGCAAAAGGCGAAAATATCATAAAGATAATTGATCCTCTCCGAAGCGTAGATATTGGCGAGATCAGTGGCGGTGTCGAATCTATGGATAAATTGGCGAATTTTAATTTAAGCCTGGTGTCCGCAATTGATTATTATGAAAAAGGAAAATATGATACCGCGTTAAAATTGCTTGGGCCTCTAAAACGTCCCGATTATTATAAATCTTTTTATTTGGCAAAGTGCCACGAAAAGCTCGCCGAAGCCGAAAGATCGAAAAAAGATAGGGATAAATTTGTTGAGATCGGGCATTTAAGATCGGCTCTTTCATCTTATACAGAAGCGGCCCAAAGGAACGGATTGCTTTGAAAAGAAAAATCACGGCAGTCCAAAAGGAAATAGACGATTCGGGCGAGCTTGGGACCGAGCACATTAAAGCCGATGGCCCCCCTAAAAAGTAAAAGCTGATTTTAACAACCTTAATTTATGTGAAATTTAGAGAAGTTCTGGCAAGCGTTTCAAAAAGTTTGACCATGGCAGAACCTCGATTGGCCCCTCATGGTACGGTTCGCCAGCTTCACAGACAAGGAAACAAGGAATGTTTGGATTATCTGCGCAGAAGGAGCGGAATCCGGAAAAATCATTTCCTCCGACTTCTCTTTTGGCCTTTATTTCAATGGCCGTGCATAATTTTCCCTGTTTTTCAATAACCAGATCAATTTCCGCTCCGGTATTGGTTCTCCAATAATAAATTCTCGCTTCGCTCTGCAAATATTTCAGCAGGCGGTATGTTTCCACTACAATAAATTGTTCAAAAAGGCGGCCGCGCAGGAGGTTGTCGGGAGGATCGCCTAAATGCCGGTTAATAGCATTGGTTATTCCCAGGTCAAAAAGATAAAACTTAGGATGTCCGCTAAGGCGCTTGCGCAGGCTCTTGCGCCATGGGTCAAGCCGAAAACCGATCAAGGTGTCTTCTAAAATTTCATAGTAAGATTGGACCGTCCTGTTCGGCAAATGGCATTCCCTGCCGATATTTGAGAAGCTGACCAGTTCGCCAAATTGGCTGGCAGTAATATCTAAAAACCTTGAAAACCCGCCAAGGTTTCTCACGATACCTTCGGCCTGGATTTCTTCCCGCAGATAAGTATCAGCGTATGCTTTTAGGAGGTCTGTTTTTTCCTGCCCATTTTTCCCATAAACTGAAGGCAATGAACCAAATCGCAATATATCTTCGAGCTCAAAACTATCTTCAATTTCAAAATAGATGAACGGGAATAAAAAGCGTTCAACCGCCCTTCCACTCAGTAGATTTGCTCCGCCCTTTCTTAGTTTACGGGCACTCGATCCGATCAGGATAAATTGGATTTTTTTATGGTCCATCAAAAATTGAATTTCATTTAAAAGAGCGGGAATCCGTTGAATTTCGTCAACAAAAATAGTTTTAATTCCATCTTTTTCAATTTTTTGAAGCGCTTCTTTGCGGAATAATTCAGGATATTTTGAATATTTGCTAAAAGGTTCGTTCAAGAGCAGATTTATGGTCCAAAAATCACTTTTAAGCGTTTCACCAACTAGGGTGCTTTTCCCAGTTTGCCTGGGTCCAAAAAGGAAAAATGACGAGCTTTCAGGTATTTTCAGCCAACGCTTGATCATGATGCTATATTGTATTACACTTTGGCAGCGTTGTAAAGGGATGTTAATCCTGTTAATCCTGTCAACATATCGACTTTGTTTTACTATGCCAATTTTTAAATGATTGAAGATTCTACTTGACGGATGCTTGCATGTAAGCCTTACGCCCCCCCCCGCGCAATCTTTTTGATTGTAACTACGCATTGAAAAACAAGCTTGATTTTGAAAGTATAGTTTGATATGATGTTTATCATATGAAGCGTAAAATAGAAGAATTACTTATAAACAGACTAAATACTGATAGGGCTGTTGCAGTTCTTGGCCCAAGACAGGCTGGAAAATCTTTCATATTAAAACAATTGGCAAATTCTACTGGCGCACATTATATTACACTTGATGATCCGCTCCTTCGAAGTGAAATAAGCACGGATCCTCTGCAATATCTTCGCCGCCATTATGAGAAAGGCAATTACTTGCTGATCGATGAAGCGGCTAAATTGCCGCCGATCTTTGAAGCTGTTAAAATATTAATCGATGAAGCCGGCTCCAGCCCTTCAAGAATTTGCTTGGCAAATTCGGGCAATTACTTGTTGATGAAACGGATAAAGGAATCGTTGGCCGGCAGAATATCCCTGCTCTCAATGTATCCTCTTTCATGGCAAGAATTTACTTTGTCAAATAATGAACCGGGATTATTCCATTTAAATGAGCTGTCAAATGTGGTCCCAAAGTCATTTGTCGAAATAGATAGAATGAGAACAGAGCGGTTATTGTGGGGCGGGTACCCGTTCCCGTCTCTTTCTCCGCAAGTTGAGTCAAGAAAGAGATGGGGAGAAGATTATCTAAAGACTTATGTCCTCCCAATAATCCTTGAACAATTCAATATCAGGGATCTTGAAGCTTTTGAAAAATGCGCGCGGTTGTTTTTTCTCCAGAGCGGCAAACATCTCAATTATAATAATTTAGCCCAAGAGGTCGGCGTTAGCCAGCCGACCATCGTAAATTATATCCATCAGCTTAGGGCAATGATGCTGTTTATAAGCTTGGAAGGATATTACAAAAACTCAAAAAAACGATTGCTTAAGCAGCCCAAGATACATATCATTGACTCATTATTCTTGCAGTCGGCTTTTGGGTCGGGATTTAATATCCAAAATGCGAAAGAATCGAAAATAATGGGGGCAATTTATAAATCCTTTATCTGTTCAGAAATAATAAAAACGTTTGAAAATTATGGAAAGAGCTATAAGGCTTATAACTGGCGCACTGCCGACAAAGCAGAAGTCGATATTGTGCTTGAATATGAAGGCCAAACCTATCCCTTGGAGATCAAAATGTCGGAAAAGTTGTCATCCCGAGACATTTCGGGATTATTGATGTTCCTCGATGATAACCCCGCTGTTAATGAGGGTTATATTATTTATCAAGGAAAAGAAACGCTCGAGTTGCATCCTAAAATTAAAGCGATCCCCGATTGGCTGCTTTTAGGCGCTTATTAACATATCAACCGGCGCAAGTTCTGCCTCGAAAACCCCGATAGATATACAGCAAAGGATGTTTTTGCTAGGAGGAAACTATGAGCGATCAAACAATCGCCGATAAAGTCCAAAATTTTAAGGCTGGCTGCTTAAGAAGCGGCAAGCAGGTCAAATTAGGAACGCCTGGGGAAAAAGCCGATGGCAAGCCTGCAACGGTTGACGATGTCTTCGCTGACGGAAAATTCCACGCATCAACATATCTTGACACGGTATACATTTCGGATAGGGCCGCATCTTATAATGGCGAAGAGATCGACCTTGCAAAAGGCGATGTTTCAAAAGCCGACTCCGAGAGGCTGGGGCTTACGCCCGAAAAAGAAAAACAGTATAAATACAAAGCATATCTTAGCGAAGGAGAGCTTGATCTAGCGAAAACCAATCCAAAAGAAAAAGGTGAACTTGTGCAAGCTCTTGCTCGAAAGTTTGGGAAAACCGTTGTGCTTGCTAAAGGGTCAAAGGCGGAGAGTACTTTTGCGCTTTTAACCGCCGGCAAATTTTATGTTTCTTCATATATTCTTGCTCCCGGGATCATTTATATTTCAGAGATCCCTCCTAAGAACGGCCAAAATTGGAATTTAGTTGATCTAACTGATGGCAAATTAAACCATCAAGAAAGGCGCTTATTGGGCTTGGATAGCAAGAAAGGCCTTGATGAGGCGCTTGACGCCGGATGTGTTTATAAAGATACGAAGGGAAATGAGTGGAAAAATGACGTTGCTGTTGCCGCTCGACCTGAACCGGCTAGGCCAGCGGCGGTAGCCACGCCGAAATCAGCTCCAGCGGTGCCAGCTCCAGCAGCGCCACAGAGACCAAGTGCCCCAGCGACAGTTCCAGCTGTTCAACCAGCCGCTGTTGCGCCAAAAAGACGAGTGGCCACTACTAGTGGATTTATGGGTCGGATTGGCAATAACGGAAGATTGTTTGTAAGCGGGGAAGCGGTGTACAAATCAGCCTTTGGAAAAAGAACTCCTGCCGTTTCAAGTGATGACGAGCCTGGGACAGCGAGCATAAAATTAAATATCGGCGGCGGGGTTTCTGATGTGCTAGGTAGTATAATAAGAAGGCCACAATTAATTTTCAATCGAAATGCAAAGGCTATAGAAGCCGGACCCAAAACAGCTGAAGCTCAAGCCACGGGCGAAGTCGGACGAGCTGAAGAAACCGCGGCTGAAAGAGCTCTTCGTTTGGAGGATGAAAAAAGAGAAAAAGCCTTAGCTCAAAAATTAGCCGATCCAATGAAAACACGACAAAAAATGGTTTATGTTGAAGCGGTAAAAATAATTACCGCCGCATTTGTAAAAGCTGGAAAAGCTCCAGGAACTGTTGCGGTAACGGGTAGTAAAATTACGATCTCCATAAGCGTTCATGGCAGGGATGAAACAACGCAAACTTTTCAAAGGGTTAGTGTTTCGAATATCACAGCCAAAGGAAAAGTCAGCAAAGCCTTATTGGTAG